>NZ_JBDPMD010000110.1:0-1551 GCF_039871875.1 Sphaerisporangium sp. B11E5
ATGAGGACGCCCGGCGCGGTCTTGAGCGTGGCATGAATCAGCTCGCTGACGCCGTGAAGGTGACCTTGGGGCCCAAGGGCCGTAACGTCGTGCTGGAGAAGAAGTGGGGCGCGCCCACGATCACCAACGACGGTGTGTCGATCGCCAAGGAGATCGAGCTCGAGGACCCCTGGGAGAAGATCGGCGCCGAGCTGGTCAAGGAGGTCGCCAAGAAGACCGATGACGTCGCGGGGGACGGGACCACGACCGCGACCGTGCTGGCGCAGGCGCTGGTGCGTGAGGGTCTGCGCAACGTCGCCGCGGGTGCCAACCCGATGGCGTTGAAGAAGGGGATCGAGGCGGCGGTCGAGCGGGTCAGCGAGGAGCTGTCCAAGATCGCCAAGGATGTGGAGACCAAGGAGCAGATCGCCTCCACCGCCTCCATCTCGGCCGGGGACACCCAGATCGGCGAGATGATCGCCGAGGCGATGGACAAGGTCGGCAAGGAAGGTGTCATCACCGTCGAGGAGAGCAACGCCTTCGGCCTTGAGCTCGAGCTCACCGAAGGCATGCGCTTCGACAAGGGCTACATCTCCGGCTACTTCGTCACCGACTCCGAGCGTATGGAGGCCGTCCTCGACGACCCCTACGTCCTCGTGGTCAATTCCAAGATCTCCGCCAACAAGGACCTGCTGCCGCTGCTCGACAAGGTCGTGCAGTCCGGCAAGCCGCTGGTGATCATCGCCGAGGACGTCGAGGGCGAGGCCCTGGCCACCCTGGTCGTCAACAAGATCCGCGGCCTGTTCAAGTCCGTGGCCGTGAAGGCTCCGGGGTTCGGTGACCGTCGTAAGGCGATGCTGGGGGACATCTCCACGCTGACCGGTGGCCAGGTGATCAGCGAGGACGTGGGCCTGAAGCTGGAGACCGCGACGCTGGACCTGCTGGGCCGGGCGCGTCAGGTCATCGTGACCAAGGACGAGACCACCATCGTCGACGGTGCCGGGGACCCCGAGGCGATCGCCGGGCGGGTCAACCAGATCCGCGCCGAGATCGACAACACCGACTCCGACTACGACCGCGAGAAGCTGCAGGAGCGGCTGGCCAAGCTGGCCGGCGGCGTGGCCGTCATCAAGGCCGGCGCCGCCACCGAGGTCGAGCTCAAGGAGCGCAAGCACCGCATCGAGGACGCCGTCCGCAACGCCAAGGCGGCCGTCGAGGAGGGCATCGTGCCCGGCGGCGGCGTCGCGCTCATCCAGGCCGGCGCCAAGGCGTTCGACAAGCTGGAGCTGTTCAACGACGAGGCCACCGGCGCCGCCATCGTGCGCAAGGCCCTGGAGGAACCGCTCAAGCAGATCGCCGTCAACGCCGGCCTCGAAGGCGGCGTCGTGGTCGAACGCGTCCGCAACCTGGAGCAGGGCGTCGGCCTCAACGCCGCCACCGGCGAGTACGTCAACATGCTCGAAGCCGGCATCATCGACCCCGCCAAGGTCACCCGCTCGGCCCTGCAGAACGCCGCGTCCATCGCCGCGCTGTTCCTCACCACCGAGGCCGTCATCGCCGAGAAGCCCGAGA
>NZ_JBDPMD010000111.1:0-1542 GCF_039871875.1 Sphaerisporangium sp. B11E5
CCATCGCCTTGGTTCTCCTTCGATCGTGGAACATCGAAAAGGATCACGCGATGGCCGTCCTCGTTTCACGACGCCACGCTGACTACCAGCCGAAACTCGTACACCACCTCCGTGGACGCAACCCACCGTCACCAACCGCAGTACGGCCACGTTCCGTGAGTGGGCGGCTGGTCCGTGTGGCGGGAATCGGCTGAGTGGTGGCCGGCTCGCTGTTGATGTGGTCTATGGGACGATGCCGCAAGGGATGGCGAACGGCGGGCGTACTCCCGCGGATGTCGCGATACTGGACCACTGTCCCGGGAAGAGCCGGCCGGGGCGCGTGCAGAAGTGTGTGGAAGAAGCCGGTCGGAGGGCCGGTGGGAGGGGCTGGGGCGGGTGGCGGTGGAGGGGCAGCGGGTCGCGGGGCGGTATCGGCTGGTTGGGGAGATCGGGCGTGGGGGGATGGGGGTGGTGTGGCTGGCGCATGACGAGTTGCTGGATCGGCAGGTGGCGGTCAAGGAGGTTGTTCACCGGGCGATGAGTGACGCCGACAGGGAGGCGTTCAATCGCCGGACCATCCGGGAGGCCCGTACGGCGGGGCGGCTGGATCATCCGTCGGTCGTGGTGGTGCACGACGTCATCGAGGAGGACGAGCGGCCGTGGATCGTCATGCAGTACGTGCGGTCGCGTTCGCTCGGTGAGGTGGTGAGGGACCAGGGGCCGCTGGATCCGCGTTCGGTGGCGGGGATCGGGGCGAACGTGCTGGACGCGTTGCGGGCTGCGCACGAGGCGGGGGTGTTGCATCGGGACGTCAAGCCGGAGAACGTGCTGCTCACCGATGGCGGGCGGGTGGTGCTGACGGACTTCGGGATCGCGACGATGCGGCAGGAGACGGCGCTCACCACTACGGGGAACCTGACCGGCACGCCCGCGTTCATGCCGCCGGAGCGGCTGCGGGGGCATCCGGCGGTGCCCGAGTCCGATCTGTGGTCGCTCGGGGCGACGTTGTACGCGGCGGTGGAGGGCAGGCCGCCGTTCGACCGGGGAGCGCCGGTGCCCACCATGGCCGCCGTGCTCAGCGACGATCCTGCCCCGACGCGGCGCGCGGGGGCGCTCGCCCCGGTGCTGGAGGGGCTGTTACGCAAGGAGCCCGCCCACCGCATGACGGCCGCGGACGCGGCGGAAGCCCTCCACCGCGTGGCCACGGGCGACCCGCCCCGCGCCTCCCGAGGCCGCGCGTCCCGCCGCGGCACCCCCCCAGACGCCGCGCCCGCCCCGCCGTACAGCTTCACCCTGCCCGGCGGCCGCGGCCGGGAGCTCACCACCGATGCCTCACCGGCCACCACGGGCTCGTCGCCCGAGCCACCCGGCCACCACGGCTCCTCCGGTCCGGCAGGACCCTACGGAGGCGGCACGGCGCCGGGCGGGTCCTATGGAGCCGGCGGGCCCGAGCCGGACGGCGCCTACGGGCACGGGTCCGAGCCGGGTGGTGCGCAGGGGTACGGGACCGGCTCGGGTGGGGCTTATGGTCATGGAGGCGGTCAGGGGGGGACGGCCTGGGGT
>NZ_JBDPMD010000112.1:0-1427 GCF_039871875.1 Sphaerisporangium sp. B11E5
TCGGTGAACAGTTCGGCGAGGGTGGTCTCCAACGGGGTGCGGGGGGCGCGTCCGCCGGTGGTGGCGGGTGTCTGGGGGGTGGGGAGCGCGGCGCGGTCCACTTTCCCGTTGGGTGACATCGGCAAGGAGTCCAGCACCACGAACACCGCGGGCACCATGTAGTCGGGGAGCCTCTCCTCGGTGTGCCGGCGAAGCACGTCGGCGTCGACCTCGCCGGCCACCACGTACGCCACCAGCCGCTGGTCGCCCGGCCGGTCCTCGCGCGCGACGACGGTCACCTGACGCACCTGCGGATGGAGAGAGAGGCAGTTCTCGATCTCTCCCAGCTCGATGCGGAAGCCCCGGAGTTTGACCTGGTGGTCGACGCGGCCGAGGAAGTCGAGTGTTCCGTCGGGGAGTCGGCGTGCGAGGTCTCCGGTGCGGTAGAGGCGGGTGCCGGGGGTGCCGTGGGGGTCGGCGGTGAAGCGTTCGGCGGTGAGGGCGGGGCGGTCGTGGTAGCCGCGGGCGAGTTGGTCGCCGGCGATGTACAGCTCGCCGGGGACGTTCGGGGGGACCGGCCGCAGGTGGCGGTCCAGCACGTACACCCGTGTGTTGCGGATCGGGCGCCCGAGGGTGACCTGATCGCCGTCCGTCAGCTCGGTGGAGGTCGCCCAGACGGTGGCCTCGGTCGGACCGTACATCACGGTCACTCCCGCACTGTTGCCGCACATCAACGCGGCCACGTCCGGCGGGAGCCGTTCACCGCCGACGATCATCCGGACCCCGGCCATCGCCGGCAGCGTGGCGACCGTGTGCCACCAGGACGGCGTCCCCTGCACGACCGTGACGCCGTGTCTCTCGACCCACTCGCCGATCTGGCCCGGGTTCCGCACCACGTCACGGGGAGCGATCACGACGGACGCGCCCGCGAGAAGCGGCGCGTACAGCTCCAGGGCCGCGATGTCGAAACCCACCGTGGTGATCGCGAGGATCCGGTCGTCCGGGGTGAGCTTCAACCGGGCGTCCATGTCGCCCAGGAAGTTGTCCAGGGACCGCCTGCTGATCATGACACCTTTGGGCTTGCCTGTGGAGCCTGAGGTGTAGATGAGGTAAGCGGTGTTGTCGGGCGCGGCGGGGGAGCCGGGGTTGGTGACGGGGTGGCCGGTCGTCGTGGTGGTGTCGAGGTGGAGCGTGGGGGTGGTCGTCGCGGGGAGGGTTGTTGTGGTGGTGGTGAGGAGGAGGGTGGGGTGGGCGTCGTCGAGGAGGAGGTTGATGCGGTTGGGGGGGTAGTCGGGGTCGATGGGGAGGTAGGCGGCGCCGGTTTTGAGGGTGGCGAGCAGGGCGGTGAGGAGGTGGGTGGAGCGGGGGATGGCGAGGGCGATGTATTTCTCGGGGCCGGCGTCGTGGGTGAGCAGGTGGTGGGCGAGTTGGTTGGCTTGTTCGTTGAG
>NZ_JBDPMD010000113.1:0-1420 GCF_039871875.1 Sphaerisporangium sp. B11E5
GCTTCGGCGGCGGCGCCTTTGGTGAGCCAGCCGTCGGGACGCTGCCTGGACGCCGCGGGCAACTCCAGCACGCAGGGAACGGCGTTGCAGATCTGGGACTGCGGCGGCCAGGCCGGCCAGTCCTACGACATCACCACCGCAGGCGAGCTACGGACGTTCAACGGCACCCGCTGCGTGGACGCCTACGCCAACGGCACCTCCCCCGGCACCCAAGTGATCATCTGGACCTGCAACGGCCAGAACAACCAGAAATGGCGTCTGAACACCGACGGCTCCATCACCGGCGTGCAGTCCGGGCTGTGCCTGGACGTCAACGGCGGCGCCACCGCCAACGGCACCAAAGTCATCCTGTGGACCTGCAACGGCCAGGCCAACCAGAAATGGAACACCGCGGGCCCCACCCCCACCGTGACGCCCACCACCACCCCCACCCCCCAGCCACCCGGCGCACGCCCCTGTGACATCTACGCCGCCGGCGGCACCCCCTGCGTGGCCGCGCACAGCACCACCCGCGCCCTGTACGGCACCTACACCGGCAACCTCTACCAAGTCCGCCGCGCCTCCGACAACACCACCCGCAACATCGGCCTGCTCACCACCGGCGGCACCGCCAACGCCGCCACCCAGGACACCTTCTGCACCGGCACCACCTGCGTCATCACCGTCATCTACGACCAGTCCGGCCGCGGCAACGACCTGTGGTACCAAGGCTCCAGCGTGGTGCCCGGCTCACCGCAGAGCAAACCCGCCATCGCGACGTCGGAGTCACTCACCATCGGCGGCAGCAAGGCCTACTCCCTGTACATCAACCCCGGCAACAGCTACTGGCGCGACGGCCACCTGACCGGCGTCCCCACCGGCAGCGCCCCCGAAGGCATGTACATGGTCACCAGCGGCACCCACGTCAACAGCGGCTGCTGCTTCGACTACGGCAACAGCGAGACCACCCGCAAAGCCGACGCCGCCGGCGCCATGGACGCCATCAACTTCAGCAAGCAGTGCTGGTTCGGCGGCTGCACCGGAACCGGCCCATGGGTCCAGGCCGACCTGGAATGGGGCCTGTTCCCCGGCGGCAGCTCCACCTGGAACCCCAACCAGCGCGCCTTCCCCCACAAATTCGTCACCGCCACCCTCAAGAACAACGGCACCACCCGCTTCGCCATCAAAGGCAGCGACGCCCAAGCCGGCACCCTGTACACCCTCTACGACGGCTCACTGCCCCCCGGCTACAGCCCCATGAAAAAACAAGGCGCCATCATCCTGGGCAGCGGCGGCGACTGCTGCAAACCCGACGGCGGCGCCAACCTCAGCGCCGGCACCTTCTACGAAGGCGCCATGGTCACCGGCTACCCCACCGACGCCACCGAGAACGCCATCCAAGCCAACATCACCACCGCCGGCTACCGCTGAACCGACAGCC
>NZ_JBDPMD010000114.1:0-1406 GCF_039871875.1 Sphaerisporangium sp. B11E5
GGAGTGGTGTATGAGTTGATCTCTGCGTGATCCTGTTTCTGCAGGTTAAGCGGTGAGTGTGTGCGGGTGTGGGTTCTTGTGGGGTGTGTCGCCTGGGATGAGGCGGAGCCGGGTTCTGGCCAGGATTTCCAGGCCCATGTAGCGGCGGGCTTCGGTCCATTCGTCGGTCTGCTCGGCCAGGACCGCGCCGATCAGGCGGATGATCGCTTGCCGGTCGGGGAAGATGCCGACCACGTCGGTGCGGCGGCGGATCTCCTTGTTCAGTCGTTCTTGGGGGTTGTTCGACCAGACTTGTTTCCAGGCCTCGCGGGGGAAGGCGGTGAATGCCAGCAGGTCCTCGCGGGCTTGATCGAGATGGTCGCAGGCGGCCGGGTACTTGGCCTGCAGCGCGTCGATGACCCAGGTGTGCTGAGCCCGCACGGCCTCGGCGGTGGGCTGGTCGAAGATGGTGCGCACCAGGGTCGCGACCCACGGCTGGGCGGTCTTGGGAACGACGGTGAGCAGGTTGCGCAGGTAGTGGGTTCGACACCGTTGCCAGGCGGCGCCGGGCAGGGCGGCGGCGACTGCGCCGACCAGGCCGGTGTGGGCGTCGGAGATGACCAGCTGCACTCCGGCAAGGCCGCGGGCGACCAGGCCGCGCAGGAAGGTCAGCCATCCGGCGCCGTCCTCGGCGGAGGTGACCTCAAGGCCGAGGATCTCGCGGTTGCCGTTGTTGTTGACGGCGGTGGCCACCAGCACGTGCACGTTGATGATCCGGCCGCCTTCGCGGACCTTCTGGGTCAGAGCGTCCAGCCAGACAAAGCAGTACGGCCCGGCGTCCAGCGGCCGGGTGCGGAACGCCTCCACCTGGCCGTCCAGCACCTTGGCCATCTCCGAGACCTGGCTCTTGGAAATGTGCTTGATGCCCAGCTGCTCCACCAGCTTGTCCACCCGGCGGGTCGACACTCCCAGCAGATAGGAGGTGGCGACCACGCTGATCAGCGCTTGCTCGGCCCGTCGGCGGCGCTCCAGCAGCCAGTCAGGGAAATAGGAGCCCTGACGCAGCTTGGGGATGTCGAGCTCGATACTGCCGGCCCGGGTGTCCCACCCACGGGTCCGGTAGCCGTTGCGCCGGTTGGTCCGCTCGCCGCTGCGCTGCCCGTACCCGGCACCACACACCCCGTCGGCCTCGGCCGACATCAACGCCTCGGCCATGGTCTTCACCATGGATCGCAACAGATCCGGATCCTGAGTCTCTATCTGCTTCGCCAGCCAGCTGCCAGGGTCCACACTGTCGTTCACGGCCATCGCCTTGGTTCTCCTTCGATCGTGGAACATCGAAAAGGATCACGCGATGGCCGTCCTCGTTTCACGACGCCACGCTGACTACCAGCCGAAACTCGTACACCACCTCCGTGGACGCAACC
>NZ_JBDPMD010000115.1:0-1403 GCF_039871875.1 Sphaerisporangium sp. B11E5
GACCTGGAAGAGGGGGTGGCGGGCGAGGGAGCGGTTGGGGTTGAGGGCTTCGACGAGGTGGTCGAAGGGGAGGTCTTGGTGGGTGTAGGCGTTGATGTTGGTGGTGCGGGTTTGGGTGAGGAGTTGGGTGAAGGTGGGGTTGTTGTCGGTTGTGGTTCTGAGGACGAGGGTGTTGACGAAGAAGCCGGTGAGGTCGTCGAGTGCGGGGTCGGTGCGGCCGGCGATGGGGGCGCCGATGGGGATGTCGGTGCCGGCGCCTAGGCGGGTGAGCAGGGCGGTCAGGGCGGCGTGGAGGACCATGAACAGGGTGGCGTCATGCCGGCGGGCCAAGGTGAGCAGGTCTGTGTGCAGGCTCGCGGGCAGGGTGAACGGCAGGGTGTCGCCGCGGTGGCTGGCGATGGGGGGCCGGGGGCGGTCGGTGGGGAGGGTGAGGTGGTCGGGGATGCCGGCCAGGGTGTGGCGCCAGTAGGTGAGTTGCTGGTTGAGCAGGCTGTCGGGGTCGTGGGGGTCGCCGAGGAGTTGGTGTTGCCACAGGGTGTAGTCGATGTACTGGACCGGTAGCGGGGTCCAGGTGGGTGGGTTGCCGTGGCTGCGGGCGTGGTAGGCGGTGGTCAGGTCCCGGGCCAGTGGCGCGAAGGACCACCCGTCGGCGGCGATGTGGTGGACCACCAGGGCCAGGACCTGGTCCTCGGGCCCCAGTCGCAGGAGTTCGGCGCGGATGGGCAGGTCGTGTTCCAGGTCGAAGGGCCGGCCCGCCGCGACCGCGAGTTGCTCGTCCAGGTTCTCGGGGGCGACGGGGCGGGTGGTGAGCGGCACGGTGATCTGGTCGGGGGTGAGTACGTGCTGGTAGGGCTCGTTGTCGTGCAGGCGGAACACGGTGCGCAGGCTCTCGTGCCGGGTCAGGACGTCCGCGAGTGCCGCTCGCAGTGCCTCGACGTCCATCGCTCCGCGGAACCGCAGCGCCGTCGGCAGGTTGTACGTCGCGCTGGGGCCTTCGAGCTGGGCCAGGAACCACAACCGGCGCTGGGCGTAGGACAGCGGGGGTGTGGCGGGGCGGTCCTGTGCGGCCAGTGCGGGACGGCCGGGCGTGCCGGCGGCGGGCTGGGTCACGCGGGCGGCCAGTCCTGCCACGGTGGGGCACTCGAAGACGGCGCGGGCGGGGAGGTCGGTGCCGAGGACGGTGCGGATGCGGCCGGTGAGGCGGGTGGCCATGAGGGAGTGGCCGCCGAGGGTGAAGAAGTTGTCGTCGATGCCGATGCCGGGCACGCCCAGGACTTCGGTGAACAGTTCGGCGAGGGTGGTCTCCAACGGGGTGCGGGGGGCGCGTCCGCCGGTGGTGGCGGGTGTCTGGGGGGTGGGGAGCGCGGCGCGGTCCACTTTCCCGTTGGGTGACATCGGCAAGG
>NZ_JBDPMD010000116.1:0-1335 GCF_039871875.1 Sphaerisporangium sp. B11E5
TGGCTCGTGAGTCTGCTCTGCGTTGTGGTGTTGCTGCCGGCGGGGCCGGCGCGGGCGGACAATCCGCTGGTTCAGACGATCTACACCGCTGATCCGGCGCCGTTGGTGTACAACGGGCGGGTCTATCTGTACACCGGGCATGACGAGGACGGTTCGACGTACTTCACCATGCGTGACTGGCGGGTGTTCTCCTCGGCCGACATGGTGAACTGGACCGATCACGGCTCGCCGATGAGCCTGGCCACGTTCGCCTGGGCCAGTGCGGACGCCTGGGCCGGGCACACGGTCTACCGCAACGGCAAGTTCTACTGGTACGTCCCGGTCAAGGACCGCGCCAGCGGCCAGATGGCCATCGGGGTCGGGGTGTCCACCAGCCCCACCGGCCCGTTCACCGACGCCATCGGCCGCCCCCTGGTCAGGAACGGCGAGATCGACCCCAACGTCTTCATCGACGACAACGGCCAGGCCTACCTGTACTGGGGCAACCCCAACCTGTGGTACGTCCGCCTCAACACCGACATGATCTCCTACACCGGCAGCCCCACCCAGATCCCGCTCACCACCGCCGGCTTCGGCACCCGCACCGGCAGCACCACCCGGCCGACGCTGTACGAAGAAGCCCCCTGGGTCTACAAACGCAACGGCCTGTACTACAACGTCTACGCCGCCAAGTGCTGCTCGGAGTTCATCGCCTACTCCACCGCGCCCGGCCCCACCGGCCCATGGACCTACCGCGGCACCGTGATGCCCACCCAGGGCAGCAGCTTCACCAACCACCCCGGTGTCATCGACTTCCAGGGCAATTCCTACTTCTTCTACCACAACGGCGCCCTGCCCGGCGGAGGCGGCTACACCCGCTCGGTCGCGGTGGAAAGATTCACCTACAACGCCGACGGCACCATCCCCACCATCAACATGACCACCACCGGCCCACCCCAGATCGCCACCCTGGACCCCTACGTCCGCCAGGAAGCCGAGACCGCCGCCTGGTCCCAGGGCGTGGAGACCGAGAACGCCGGCGAAGGCGGCCGCAACGTCGGCTGGATCGACAACGGCGACTACATCAAGGTCAAGGGCGTCGCCTTCGGCACCGGCGCCACCGGCTTCACCGCACGCGTCGCCTCGGCCACCAGCGGCGGCAGGATCGAACTACGCCTGGGCAGCGCCACCGGCACCCTCGCAGGCACCTGCACCGCACCCGGCACCGGCGGCTGGCAGACCTGGACCACCATCACCTGCCCCGTCAACGGCGCCACCGGCACCCACGACCTCTACCTGCGCTTCACCGGCGGCACCGGCACCCTGTTCAACTTCAACTGGTGGCAGTTCACCAGG
>NZ_JBDPMD010000117.1:0-1286 GCF_039871875.1 Sphaerisporangium sp. B11E5
CGGCCATCGCCTTGGTTCTCCTTCGATCGTGGAACATCGAAAAGGATCACGCGATGGCCGTCCTCGTTTCACGACGCCACGCTGACTACCAGCCGAAACTCGTACACCACCTCCGTGGACGCAACCCCGGACGGCCGGACCCCGACGACCGGATCGGACGACCGGCCGGACGGGTCGCCCTCACCTCCACACAGCGCTCTCTTCGGCACCGACGCGGCGGGACGTGGTACGGCGAACCCGGCGCCGCCCTTACGGCTACCTGACCGAAGGTCCGAACACCGTACAGCTGGTTCACCCGCATGCCGAGGTACAGGACCAGGAGATCTGGATAGGCGGAGAGGTCGACGGTCTGCCGGTTGACTCGGGTCGGCATCTAGGGCTCCTCCGGGGTCGGATTACGTGTGGGCTGGTGTGCGAGGAAGGCCGGGCAACGGCTCGGCCGGGTCGTCAACAGAATGGGAGTTGCGCGCGGATCGAGTTGGCGCACTGCCGACACGTCACGCTGCTGGTTCTCGGTGAACGCTGCCCGCGGAAGGCCGCTGACCGCGACATCGGACTGACTGGGCCCAGCGCTGCGCCGGCACCGCGACGAGGCCGGCGCGCCCGCGTTCACGATGTCGACCGCCGGACGCAGAGCGGCCGGCTGCAGCGCGAACCGTGGATTTGATCTCGACGGCGCGCACGAACTCAGGGAGAAACGACACGCCTCTCACTGACCGGTTTTCGATTTGGGCGGAGAGTAGACACCCCAGAAATAGAAGGCCAGTCCGACGCCCCAGAAGACTATCGACCACAGGGGCCAGAAGAAGTGTTCCGAGTCGTAGATCTGCCACACCACGACCATAACCAGATCGGCTAGTACGTAGCAGAGCAGGTGAATACGCAGGCCCCATTGTTGGGCACTTTCACTTTTGCCCTTCTCATGCCCGGCAAGCTACATCGGCGTACTTTACAACGACTGGGTCGCCCGTTCAGTGTTCGTCAATTACCCGGGTTCAGCATTGATCTGCAATCGAGGTTCGAACACCACACTTGAAAGGTCCACATCATGACGACGACTCGTCGAGCGATGCTGGCCGGATCAGCCGCGGTCGCCACCGGCGCTCTGCTGGGAACGTCCGAGGCGCAGGCGGCGACGCATCCCCTGCCGGGGGCCAAGCCCACGGTGGTACTGGTGCACGGCGCGTTCGCCGACGCCTCCGGTTGGAGCGGCGTCGCGGCCCGGCTCATCCGCGACGGTTACCCCGTCATCGCCCCGGCGAACCCGCTGCGCGGTGTGGCCGCCG
>NZ_JBDPMD010000118.1:0-1068 GCF_039871875.1 Sphaerisporangium sp. B11E5
CGGTGCGGCGGCGGATCTCCTTGTTCAGCCGTTCCTGGGGGTTGTTCGACCAGATCTGACACTGTTGGCGAATTCTGGCGGTCAGGCTGCTGCTGCGGTTTGGAGCTTTTCGAGGTGGTGGCGGCGGCTGGTGGCTAGAGGGACGCCGGTGAGCCAGGCGTCGATGCGGGCGAGGTTGATGGCGGCTGCTGTCAGGACGTGCTGTAGGTGGGTCTTGGCCAGGCCGGGGTAGCGGGACCTGCGCAGTTGGAAGCCGCGCACTGCCTGGGAGATGGTGCCTTCGATGCCGGAGCGCAGCGCGTACTGCTGTTTCCAGGCTTGGGTGTGCTGAGCGGCCCGGTTGCGTTGCAGGGTCTGGTGGACTTCGCGTGCGTGGAGGGTGAGCTGGCGGGGTTCGCGCTTGGCGCGGGTGCATTTGGTCCTGACAGGGCAGGGCGTGCAGTCGGCCTTGGCGAAGTCGACGTGGATGGACTCCTCGCCGGCTTTGGTGCGCCAGGGAGCCCAATTGGTGGAGGTCTTGCCCTGGGGACAGGTGACCGTCTGGCTGTGCCAGTCGATGGAAAACCCCGAGCTGTCGAAGCCCTCGCGGGCTTTGGCCTGCCAGCTGCAGTCTTCCCGGGCGGGCCCGAACAGCTCGATGCCATAGCAGTTGCGGCTGGCCACGACGAGTTCGCCGCCGGTGTATCCCGAGTCGATCAGATGGATGTCCGGCAACAGCTCACGCTCAGCCAGCCTGGCGTGGATGAAGGGGATCAGTTCGTTGTCGGCGACCTGCGCGGCGGTGGTGGCGACATTCACCACCACATGCGGGACGTCCGGCTCACAGACCTCGGTCAGGTGAGTCTTGTAGCCGACCCAGCCGCTGCCGCGTTTGACGCCGTAGCGAGCGTCCTGGTCATAGGGCGAGGCCTGCCGCCCGCCCGACGAAGGAAGGTCCTTAGGGTCACGTCCAGGGGAGTGGTGTATGAGTTGATCTCTGCGTGATCCTGTTTCTGCAGGTTAAGCGGTGAGTGTGTGCGGGTGTGGGTTCTTGTGGGGTGTGTCGCCTGGGATGAGGCGGAGCCGGGT
>NZ_JBDPMD010000119.1:0-956 GCF_039871875.1 Sphaerisporangium sp. B11E5
ACGGCCATCGCCTTGGTTCTCCTTCGATCGTGGAACATCGAAAAGGATCACGCGATGGCCGTCCTCGTTTCACGACGCCACGCTGACTACCAGCCGAAACTCGTACACCACCTCCGTGGACGCAACCGCCGATGAGTTCCGGCAACGCGGCATGATCGGGAGCTCTGCGGATGTCTGCGACGCCGCTCTGCTGCGACGCGCTATGGGGGATCGTCGCGACCCGGTGATCGGTGTGGATTGTTCCGGTCACCGGGTCTTCATGCGACATCGATCTATGGGGACGGGGCCGACCGGTACGCGACCGGCCCCGGTTCAGTAGCGGGATTGCGCCGTGGCCGGTCGGGTTAGGCGCAGTTGATGGCGGTGTAGGAGGGGTTGTAGGTCGAGGTGACCTGCCGGCCATCGATCGTCGCGGTCGCCGTCACGGTCGCACTGCCCGTGGCGATCTGCCCGGCCCTGGCGCTGAAGGACTGGTAGGCCTGCTTGCCTGGGGCGACGTCGGCCACGGTCTTCGAACCGTAGGGGGTGGTCAGCGTCACGTTCGCCGGCACGGCGGCGTCGTTGACCGCGGTCACGGCCACGTACGCCGTGGTGCCCACGCAGCGGGCGGTGGCGGTCACGGTCAGCGCGAGCTCCGGAGCGCCCGGCACCGTGAACGACGCCGCAGCTTCCGACGCCTTCAGATAGTCGAAGCCGAGGTACTCGGCCTTGACCGTCCGGGTACCCGCAGGCAGATCCTCCGGCAGCGTGACCGTGGCCGCGCCGTCCTTCAGGTGGGCGAGCTCCGACCACGAGCCGATGCTGAACCGCACCTGACCGCCGGTCTCGAACCCGTCAGCGGCCTCGACGGTGGCGGTGGCCGTGGTCGTCTGGGCCCCGCTCGCGTACGGCTCGACGGCCACCTTGGTGGTGGTCGTGACGTCGCTGTTCGGGATCCCGCGGATGTCGTTCCACTC
>NZ_JBDPMD010000012.1:0-171304 GCF_039871875.1 Sphaerisporangium sp. B11E5
GAGCCCGGGGGACACCGAGCCCGGGGGACACCGAGCCCGGGGGACACCGAGCCCGGGGGACACCGAGCCCGGGGGACACCGAGCCCGGGGGACACCGAGCCCGGGGGACACCGAGCCCGGGGGACACCGAGCCCGGGGGACACTGAACGCTGGGATGCCGAGCCCCTGGGGACGCCGAGCGCTGGGGTGCCGAGACCTGGGGACGCCGAGCTCGGCGTCCCCTGGGCCCATCGGCCTGATCTACATTGTAAAGGCGCCGGGCGGGAACAGCCCGCTGCCCGTCAATCGCATGGGCGGGACGGCGATGCCCTCCTTGCGGAGGATCTCCGACAGGAGCATCGCCGCCTGGTCGCTGGTGAGGCGTTCGGCCGGGTCGGGACGCAGCAGGCCCTCGATGAGCAGGCGCAGCGCGCCGGCGCGGCGGGGGGAGGGGGTGCCCTTCGAGGGGCGGGAGGAGAGCACGTCGCCGTCCTCCACGGCCGGAGGCCTGCCCTCCACCGAGAAGTAGAGGGTGGCGCCGAACGACCACAGGTCGGCCGCCGGGGTGGCGGGGCGTCCGCGCAGGCGCTCGGGGGCGATGTAGCCGGGCGAGCCGACGATGGGCATGGTGGCGGTGTGCGCGGTCTGGTCGTCGCTCTGGAGCACCGCGATGCCGAAGTCGCTGAGCACCACGCGGTCACCGGTGAGCAGCACGTTGCCGGGCTTGATGTCGCGGTGCAGCACCCCGGCGGCGTGGGCGTGCCGCAGGCCGCTGAGCAGGTGGAAGCCGATCCACGCCGTCCAGTGCACCGGCAGGCGGCCGAGGTGCCAGGCGGTGGCCTGCAGGGTCAGGGCCTCCACGAGCTCCATGACGATCCACAGCCTGCCGTCCTCCTCCAGCAGGTCGTGCACGGTGACGATCGCCGGGTGGCTGAGCCGGGCGGCGGAACGGGCCTCGCGCAGCGCGTGGCGGCGGGCGACGCGGACGTCACGCTCGTCGTCGCGGCGGGCCGGCCGCAACTCCTTGATCGCGACGTCGCGGGCCAGGCGTCTGTCGTGCGCGCGCCAGACGATCCCCATGCCTCCCTGCCCCAGCGGCGAGATCAGCCGATAGCGATCGCCGAGCAGTTGTGCGTGGTCCGCTCTCATTTCACCCGTTCACATGTCGGCATCGTGCCCCTGCCCCCATGACCGCTCCATTTTTCCCCCTGGAGCGGGATGCCTATGGGCGGATCACCACAGAATGCCACATGGCCCGGTATAACGATCTGATTTATGCCACTTGGATCAGGGCGATACCGAGGATCAGCGTACCGGCCGCCAGGCACAGGCCGCCCAGGGTGGTCAGCCAGATGAGCCGGTTCGGCCGGGTGTCGCCGGGTCTGACCACCGACAGGAAGAATCCCAGCGGCATCAGGACGGGTGCGGCGACGAAGAGCAGGCGCACCAGCGCCGCCGTGCCGTCCGCGAGGCGGGCCTGGTCGACATAGGTGAGGGCCACCAAGGCGAACAGCACGAGCACGCCCGCGTGGGCGTGGCCGGCCCGCCACAGGCCCCGCCGGACCGGGTTGTCGAGGTAGCCGGGGGTGCGGCGGCCGATGAGCGTCAGCAGCGACGCGCCGCCGATCGCGATGGTGGGGACGGTGACGAGCACCACTCCTGCGGTGCCGAGGGACGCGGGGGACATGGGACCCTTCCTCCGGTGGATAGTCCCTCTATCCAATCATTGGATAGTGACGCTGTCCAGCGTGGCGGATAGTGACCCTCCCCAGTTGTCAGGAATGAAGCTATTAAGGCTGATTTGCTATGCCGTGCAGGGGGGAGGTTGTCTGGCAGGAGAGGCCTCCTCCAGCCGGTCTCGCGTAGATCACCGGACGATCCGCGCGAATTGTCGTCCGGTTCGGGGAAGATATGAGTCAGATGCGTCCCCCAAGCGGAGGTACCACATGGCGACGAAGGACACCGGCGGGCAGAAGCACACCAGCCGGCAGGACAGCGAGGTCGAAGAGGCCGAGGCTCAGGGCGGTGCCGACGTCCAGGAGCGTCAGGACAAGCTGACGGACGACGTCGACAACATCCTGGACGAGATCGACGAGGTCCTCGAGGAGAACGCGGAGGAGTTCGTCCGCAGCTACGTGCAGAAGGGCGGCGAGTAAGGGGCGGAACGAAGGCTCCGCCCCGGGCGGCGCGCACCGGCGGTACACGGGTGCGGCGTCGCCCCACGGGCGGGACGCGGACGGTCGTCGCCGACACCCGCGTCCCGCACGGAGACCAGCGAAGGCCACGCCGCCGCCGTCCCGTGCGGCGGCCAGGAGCAGACCGGGCCGTACCCGCCCCGCGCGGCGGCCGGTGGAGTACCGGGTGGCATCCGATCCCGGTCCGACGCACGGAGCCGTGCCGGCCTGGTCGGCGCGGCGGTCAGGACAGGTGGAGGGTCGCCACCTCGAAGGGGCGCAGGGACACGCGCACGGTGCCGTCCGCGGCGGGGAGCGGGCGCAGGCGGCGGCCGAGACCGTCCGCGAGGCGGGCCTCGGTGAAGCGTCCCGCCACCACGGCCTCGGTGGCCGTGGGGCACTCGGCCACCAGACGCACCTCCAGCCATCCCTCGCGCTCGCGTAGCGCGCCGAGCACCACGCCCGCACCGCCGATCTCCAGCCGGGGCTCCGGAGGCGGCAGCGGGGCGGGCAGGGCGGCGGGAGCGGCACCGGGGACCGCGAGCAGGTCCAGCCGGTGGTCCTCGGCCAGGCGCGGCAGCCCCGCGCCGTCCCAGGTTCCCTCGTACAGGTGCACCGCGAACCGTGTGGTGAGCGGGCCGGGGCACTGAGCGTCCGGCGTGGCGATCTGCGGCCCGGCCGGTTCGTCCCGCAGGGGGTTGTCGTTGCGGGACAGGAACCCCACCGCGCGCAGCAGTGTCAGCGCCATCTCCCCGGCGGCCCCGCCGCCCGGCGGCGCGACCAGTTCGTACTCCATGACGTGGCCGAGCAGCACCGCCAGCCCTCCCGCTGCGGCGAAGCCCTCGGCGGGGAACGTGGGCAGCGGCTCCTCCCCGCCCCCGCCCTCCGCCGCCGTCCCGCGCCGCACCACCGCGTACTGCCCCTCGGCGAACGACTCCTCCGCCGCCCGCGGCAGCCCCGCGTGCCACCGCACCCGGTGGTCCCGGCACGGGTTGTCCACCGTCACGGCGAGCCGCACGTACGGCTCCCCGGCCCGCGACTCGACCCGTGTCGTCACGACCGCCACAGCGGTCTCCACCGCACGCCCGCGCCCGCCGGAGACCGCCCCAGGGATCCCCGGTGCCTGACGCCGGTCCTCGGCCCGCACCGGCCAGTCGTAGGTCCGGGTGACCTCGAGCACCCCCACGAGGGGGCCTTCCGCCGTGCGGGTCACCGTGACCGACGACGGGGTGGAGATCAGCCGGTCCTCGGCGGGTGGCGCGTGGTTGTAGGTGTCGCCGACGTCGCCGCCGTCCACGATCCGCCCCACCCCGCCGGCCCGCAGGCCGCCCGCGGTCGTCAGCTCCAGCGTCCCGTCCGCCATGACCTCCGCCCGCAGCAGGCCGTTGTCCAGTATGTGTCCCTCCACCCGGACCGGGGGGACGTCCGCGGTCGTGGGCGGTTCCTCCGGGACCGCGGCGAGGATCGTGCGGCCGAAGGCGGGGACCTCGACGCGGGCGGCGACGGTGACGACCGGCTCGGCGACCGTGCGGACCCGCCAGGGGCCGGGGCGGTTGGCGGCGGCGTCCAGGACGGCGGTCCTCAGGTCGGCGTACCGGTAGCCCGTGGTGGCGTGCCTGCTGACCACGACGGTGAACAGGTCGCCCTCGGCGTACCAGGACACGATCTCGTGGCCGAACAGCTCCCGCTCGTGCACCCGCCCGAGCAGCCGCGTGAGGTCGTCGAGCACCGACTCGTCCAGCAGCGTGGGCGCCCGCCCGAGCACCTGCGACGGCACCGCCCGCCCGTCGTGCCCCGCGAGCCGCCCGCGCGCCTCCGGCAGGTCGATCAGGACCAGCCCGGCCCGCGGGTACGGCGAGGGGTTGACCACGACGAGCCGGTCCCGCCCCGCCTCCCGGGCCAGCGAGGCGCTCACCATGTCCACCACCGCCTGCCCGATCTGCCCGGCCTCGGCGATCCGTGCCGCCACCTGCCGCGCCGTCTCGTCCGCCCCGCACCCGGTCACCGAGTCGTGCCCGCTGCACGCGATCACCCCCCGCCACGCCAGCTCGATCATCCGCCGCGCCGCCCCGTCGTCCGGCGCCCACAGGGCCGACAGGGGCTCGGCGTAGCGGGTGAGGGTGCGTTCGGCGTGCCCCATGGCGTGTTTGAGCGGGACGCGGGCGGACACCACGCCGGGGAGGATGTTGGCGCGGGCGTGGGACCGCAGTTCGCCCTCCACCACGGGAAGCCCCGCGGGCGGCGCGCCGGAGCGCAGGAACTCGTGCAGGGTCGCCAGCGGCAGGCCGGCCGCGGTGATGTCCGCCGCCGGCGCGGAGTGGTCGGCGCCGTACATCGCGAGCAGAGGCCCCTCCGGGCGCCAGGGGCGCATGGCGGCGGTGAAGGCCGCCACCCGCTCGGGAAGGGCCTCCGGGGGGCCGCTGAACAGGCCTACGGCGTTGCCGTAGCCGTCCGGGAGGTAGCGGGTGGGGATCACCGTGCCGTCGGCGCCCCTCCAGGCGAACATGTCCCGCCGGACGGACGCCGGGACACCCCGCCACAGGCACGCGACCGTGAGGCCCGCGAGGGTGAGGATCTGCGGCATCTGGGCGCAGTGGCCGAACTGGTCGGGCAGGTAGCCGACCTCCATGGCGCCGCCGAGGGCCCGCGCGCCGCGCAGGCCGTACTCCAGGTTGCGCATCAGGGTCTCGCCCGAGCAGAGGAACTCGTCGGACAGGATGAGCCACGGCCCGGCGGCGAAGCGGCCCTCGGTGACGAAGCGCTCGATGTCCGCCCGCCGCTCGGGGCGAATCTCCAGGTAGTCCTCGATCGCGGCGAGCTGCCCATCCATGGTGAAGCGGTACGCGGGGTCGGCCGCCATGGTGTCGAGCACCTCGTCCAGCATGCGGACCAGCCCCATGCGGAACCGCTGGAACGGCAGGTACCACTCGCGGTCCCAGTGGGTGTGCGGCACGACGACGATCTCAGTCAACGCGGACGCCTCCGATCGGGGTGCGCAGGGTCATCTCGCTCAACGGGCCCCTCCCGGACGGGTGCCGCAGGGTCAACTCGCTCAACGGGGACGCCTCCGATCTAGGTGCACAGGGCCATGACCTCGTTGCGGGTGGTCTCCAGGCGGTGCGGCCCCGGGGCGGCGGGTACGGTCACCCGGTCGCCGCGGATGACGCGGCGCGTGTCAGGGCCCCACAGGATCAGGCCGTCGGCGTCCACCGCGAGGAACTCGCCGCCGTGCCGCAGCAGCAGCGGCGCGTCCGGCCCGGCCGACACCGCGGTGCGCCCGGCCCTGATCCCGTCCAGCACGCCCCCGCCGCCCGGGTCGCCCGCGCCCTCGGGCGCCGCCGACAGCACCCACGTCGTCGGCGCGCCCGGCGGGTGGCCGCCGTCCGGCGAGTGGTAGTCGCCGCCGCCCACCAGCACCAGGTCGTCCCGCCAGGCCTGCGCCCAGGACAGCGGGGCGCCCCACGTGCGGTCCCACCAGCCCGAGTGCCAGACCTCGGCGACGGGCGGCCGCTCGGCCAGGGGGTGCCGCCACGCGCAGTCGGCGCCGAGGGGGTGGTTGACCGACAACACGCCGCCCCGCCCGGCCACGGCCCGCACCCAGGCGTCGGCGGGTTCGCGGAAGTCGATCCACCCGACGGGGCCGAACGCGTTGGCGTGCCCGAGGTCGGTGGTCACCTCCTGCCCCGGGATCAGCGTGAGCCCGGTGGCCGCCGACACCCCGGGCAGCCCGGCGTGGTGGCTGACGGTGTTGTGGTCGGTGACGGCAAGGAAGTCCAGCCCCTGGTCCCGGGCGAGCAGCGCCAGAGCGGCCACGGTGAGTGCCCCGTCGGAGTGCACGGTGTGCGCGTGCAGCTCCCCGGCCCGCCACCGCATCCCGTCCAGGCCCGGCAGCCCCCGCCGTACGGCGGCCGGCGGCGGGGCGGGCGCGGCGGCCGGCGGGTCGTCCGCGGGAGGCGGCGGCGGGGGAGCGGCGTGCGGCGTGACCGTGATCTCGTACGCCAGCCCCTCCAGCGGCACCCGGTACAGCCCCGTCAGCACCCGCCACACCCCGGGCTCGATCTCCCCGGGCAGGTACCCCGGCGTCGCCCACCGCGGCCCGATCGTGAAGGAGGCCCGCGCCCCGCCCGACCACCCGCGGAACCCGCCAGGCCCCGCGCACCCGAGGTCGAGCACCCCCGCCGCGCGGTCGTAGGCCAGCTCCACCGTCAGCGCCCGCGTCCCGGCGGGCGGCTCCACCGCCACCTCGTGCACCTGCCGCTCAAGGCGGTCCTCGATGGTCCAACGTCCCCGCAGCCGTATCGGCCCCGCCACGCTCACCGGGTCACGGTACCCTCCGGCGCTCATGCGCCCACCAGGAGGCCGTCGCGGTAGAACAGCGCGCGGGAGTGCCGGGGGACCGCCCACATCGGGGTGCCGGGGGAGGGTTCGGCGTCCTCGGGGACGACCGCCTGGAACTGCTGGTCGTCGTTCTCCAGGGTCACCAGGAAGGACGTGCCCAGGTTCTCCACCACCGATACGCGGCCGGGGAAGGCGTCCTCGCGGGCGGTGGGGGACAGGTCCATGTACTCGGGGCGCAGGCCGTACACGATCTGCGCGCCTTCCGGCAGGGACGCGGGGGCGGGCAGGGCCGCGCCGGCGACGCGGGCGGTGCCGTCCTCGACGACGCCGGGGAGCAGGTTCATGGGGGTGGAGCCGATGAAGGACGCGACGAAGGTGTCGGCGGGGCGCTGGAACACCTCGGCCGGGGTGCCGACCTGCCTGATGCGGCCGGCGGACATCACGGCGATCCGGTCGGCCATGGCGAGGGCCTCGCCCTGGTCGTGGGTGACGAACACCGTGGTGACGGCCAGCTCCCGTTGCAGCCGCTTGAGGAACGTCCGGGCCTCGAGCCGCATCCGGGCGTCCAGGTTGGACAGCGGCTCGTCGAACAGGAACGCCGCGGGGTGGCAGGCGATGGCCCGGGCCAGCGCGACCCGCTGCTGCTGCCCGCCGGACAGTTGCCCGGGGCGCCGCGCCAGCAGCTCCGCCAGGCCGAGCCGGGCCGCGGTCCCGGCCGCCTTGGCCTCCCGTTCCGCCCGGCCGACCTTCTTGATCCGCAGGGGGTAGGCGATGTTGCCCGTGACGTCCATGTGGGGGAACAGGGCGTAGTCCTGGAACACCATGGCCACGTCCCTGCGCCCGGGCGGCAGCGCGGTGACGTCCGCCGAGCCGATGACGACGCGCCCGGACGTCGCCGTCTCCAGGCCCGCGACGGTGCGCAGCAACGTCGTCTTGCCGCACCCGGACGGCCCGAGCAGCGCGAAGAACTCGCCGGCGGCGATGTCCAGGTCCAGGGCGTCCACCGCCCGGACGCCGCCGGGGAACTCCTTGGTGAGCCCGCGCAGGGAGATCATCGTTTGATCCCGCCGTGGAAGCGGAACCCGTACCTGCGGCTGACGAAGACGTACATGAGGACCACCGGGAGGGAGTAGAGCAGCGAGAACGTCGAGATGAGGTCCAGCCGGGGCGAGCCGCCCTCGGTGTACAGCGTGTAGAGGATCACCGCGCCCGGCGCCTTGCCCGGGTCGCGCAGCAGGATGAACGGCGTCAGGAAGCTGCCCCACACCGAGGCCACCGACCAGACCGCGATGGTGGCGAGGCCGGGCCGGACGACCGGCACCACGATGTGCCACAGGATCTGCAGGGGGGACGCGCCGAACACCCGGGCCGACTCCTCGTACGAGGTCGGGGTGCCGTCCATGAAGTCCTTCAGGATGAAGATCGCGGCCGGCAGCAGGCCGCCGGACAGGGTGAGGACCACCCCGAGGTGGGTGTCGATCAGGTTGAGCCGGGTCGCCAGCTCGAAGATCGGCACCATCGCCGCCGTCCCTGTCACCACCGAGGACAGCAGGAGCAGCACGTACAGCAGCGCGTCGCGCCCCGGCACCCGCACCCGCGACAACGCGTACGCCGCCAGCGCGGCCAGCACCACCACCAGCGCCGCGCTGGCGCCCGCCTGGAGCACCGAGTTGCCGAGCGAGCTGAGCACGTAGGGATTGTCGAGCAGCGCCTGGAAGTTGCGGTGCGTGAACTCCGGCATCGACGTGGTGATGGTCGGGTGGGCGTCGAACGGCGCGGCGGCCAGCCACAGCAGCGGCAGCGCGAAGAACCCCGCGACCAGCGCCAGGAACGTCGCCCGCCCCAGGGCGGCCACCGCGTGCCGGGCCCGTGCCGCGCCGGCGGGGGCGGCGGGGCGGGCCGGCGGGGCCGTGTCCGGGGTCACGGCGCCACCGCCCTTCGCTCCCGCAGCAGCCGCAGGTACACCAGCGCCAGCACCAGGTTGATCAGCAGCACCAGGAACGACACCGCCGCCCCGAAGCCGAGCCGCCCCCCGGTGAGCGCGACGTTGTAGATGTAGACCGGCAGGATCTCCGAGCGCCCCTCGGGACCGCCCGCGGTGATCTGGAACGTCGTGAAGTCGTTGAACGTCCACAGGCTGATCAGCAGCAGGTTGGTCAGCACGTGCCCGCGGATGCGGGGGAACACCACGTCGCGCAGTTGCTGGAACGTCGAGGCGCCGGCCAGGCGGGCGGTCTCCAGGTGGGACGGCGGCACGTTCGAAAGCGCCGCGCCGTACAGCATCATCGAGAACGCGGTGCCGCGCCACACGTTGAACACGATGATCGACAACATCGGGTGGTCGAGCAGCCAGGCGAACCCCGGGGTGTGCAGCAGCGCGTTCAGCGTGCCCGCGTCCCGGTCCAGCAGCGCGATCCACAGGAACGCCACCACCGAGGACGGCAGGATCCACGCCAGCAGCACCAGCCCCTCCACGACCCGCTTCACCGGCCCGGCGCGCCCGCGCAGCGCCCACGCGATGGCGAACCCCAGGCCCGCCTGCCCGGCGATCGCCGAGCCGAGCACGAACTGCACGGTGAGCCACAGCGAGATGTGGAAACGTTCGTCGCCGAGCGCGGTGGTGTAGTTCTCCAGCCCCACCACCTTCGGATCGGCGGCGGCGAGCCCGGTGAGCCGGAAGTCGGTGAGCCCGAGGTACACCGTCCACAGCGCCGGGAAGATCAGGAACACCCCGATCAGCACCAGCGCGGGCAGCACGAACCCGGCCGCCCTGCCCCGCCCGAGCCCCGCCGCGTCGGTGTCGTAAGGAGCCGTGGCCGTCATTGCGTGACGTTGGCGGCGCCGCCCACCAGGGCTTCCAGTTTCTTCTGGTACGCGGCGGCGGCCTCGTCCACGGACCTGCCGGAGACGATGTCGGCGGTGGCCTCCTGCAGTGCCACCGACACCTGCGGGTACACGGCCAGGCCGGGACGGAAGGAGGTGATGGGCAGCACCTTCTCCGCCATGAAGCCGAGCATCGGGTCGCCGCTCAGCACCTTGTCGTTGACGTCGGTGCGCGAGGTGATGCGGGCCTCCCCGGCGAGACCCCGCTCGGTGGCCGGCGCCGAATGCATGAACGCCAGCAGTTCCCAGGCCAGCGCCGCGTTCTCCGAGTGGGGGTTGAGCACGCGCACCGCCCCGCCGGACATGCTGACGAAGTCCTGCCCGCGCACGCCCGCGCCGGGCTGCTTGGCCGGGATGAGCGCGTACCCGACCTCGGCGTCGCGGTTTCTCATCGGCGCAACCCCGGCCGTGGGCTCGATCACCGAGCGCCAGAAGTAGTCGCCCTCGGCCAGCACGCCGATGCGGCCCTCGGCGAACTCCTGGAACGCCTTGTCACGCCCCTGGGCCTCCTGCTGGAGCTTGGGGTCGCCGAGGCCGCCGCTGTAGATCTGCCGGTAGAAATCGAGCACGTCCTTCAGGCCCTGCGCGGCCCCGGTCCACTTGCCGTCGGCGTACACGCCGAGGCCGGTGCCCGCGAGCAGCGGCAGCACCCCCTGCATGGTGGTGGCCTCGCCCATGGCGGTGCCCGCGTTGATCTGCAGCGGTGCCGGCACCCCCGCCTTCTTCAGCGCCGCGCCCGCGTCCAGGATGTCCTGCCAGCTCGTGGGCTGCCAGTCCGTGGGCAGGCCGGCCTTGGCGAACAGGGTCTTGTTGAAGTACAGCACGCGGCCGTCGGTGCCCTGCGGCAGGCCGTACTTCTTGTCCTCGAAGATGCCGAGGCCCTGCACGGCCTCGGGGATCTGGCTCCAGCCCTCCCACCGGTCGACCTGCGCGCCCGCGGTCTCCGTCAGGGGCTTGATGTAGCCGGCCTGGGCGAACTCGCCGACCCAGATGCCGTCGAGGTCGATCACGTCGGCCCCGGCGCCGGACTTCAGGTCCAGGGCGATCTTGGTCTTGTACTGCTCGTCGTCCACGCCGTTCGGCTGGAACAGCACGTGGACGGTCTTCCCCTTGGCCTTCTGCGCCTTCTCGAACTCGGGGATCAGCCAGTTCTTCGTCCAGTCGGCGGTCGCGGAGTTCTTGCCGCCGGAGATGGCGTTGGCGGTGATGGTCAGGGTGGTCTCGCCGGGGGCGGAGGATCCTCCCGAGCCGCAGGCGGCGAGTGTGGCGAGTGACAGCGCGGTGGCGGTGAGCGAGGTGAGCGTGCGCCCCGGTTTCATGGACGACCTCCTGGGGGGACGGTGGAGGGCATGCCTGTTGTCATGTCACGACAACTCGACAATTACACGCCCGCTGTTCCCGGTAAAGATGCTTTATGGGAGGGATGAGACGTGATGGGCGAAAGTGGTTCGCGCTGAGCTGATCGTGGGAAGTGCAGACACCACAGCACCACGAGTAGGGTCGGGGCGTAGGAGTCCGAAGAGGCGTTTGGGAGGGAGTCGCGTGTCAGCACAGCGGGACCGGTCGGACCAGTTGTTGTTCCTGGACACGGGATCGACGTCGTTCACCGAGTTCGTCCAGTCCTACGCGCCTGGCCTGCTGCCGGCCAGGTTCGAGACGACGGGTTCGATCGGAGATCTGATCCCGCACGCGACCACCATCGTCGCGGCGACGTTCGCCGGCGGTGTCGTGATGGCGGGCGACCGGCGGGCCACCGCGGGCAATTACATCTCGCAGAAGGACATGGACAAGGTCTTCCGGACCGACGAGTACTCCTGCATGGGCATCGCGGGCACCGCCAGCACCGGCATCGAGATGGCCCGGCTCTACTGCGTGGAGCTCGAGCACTACGAGAAGCGCGAGGGCCGCACCCTCTCGGTGGAGGGCAAGGCCAACCGGCTGGCCACCATGATCCGCGGCAACCTGCCGCTGGCGATGCAGGGCATCGTCGTGGTGCCGCTGTTCGCCGCCTACGACACCGAGGGCGGCGCCGGCCGCATCTTCTCCTACGACGTCGGCGGCGGCCCGTACGAGCAGAAGAGGTTCGCCGCCATCGGCTCGGGGTCGATCTTCGCCCGCGGCGCGCTGAAGAAGCTGTACCGCGACGGCGCCACCGCCGAGGAGACCGTGCTGGCCTGCGTGCAGGCGCTGTACGACGCCGCCGACGACGACTCGGCCACCGGCGGTCCCGACGTCACCCGTAAGATCTGGCCGGCCGTCGCCGTGATCGACGACGAGGGGTTCCGCCGCCTGCCCGACACCGAGGTCGAAAGCCACGTGCGCCAGGTGCTCGACGCCCGCATGGCCGACCCGGACGGCCCCACCGCCCCGCTGCGCTAGTCACAACCCACGGCCACGAGAGGATCACCACCGGTGTCCATGCCCTTTGGATATGTGTCCCCAGAACAGGAGATGCGGGACAAGGCCGATTTCGCGCGGAAGGGCATCGCGCGCGGCCGCAGTGTCGTGGTGCTGCAGTACGAGAACGGCATCCTGTTCGTCGCGCCCAACGCGTCGCGGGCCCTGCACAAGATCAGCGAGATCTACGACCGCATCGGCTTCGCCGCGGTCGGCAAGTACAACGAGTTCGAGGCGCTGCGGCTCGGCGGCATCCGCTACGCCGACATCAACGGCTACACCTACGACCGCGGCGACGTCACCGCCCGCGGCCTCGCCAACCTCTACGCCCAGTCGCTCGGCATGGTGTTCACCGAGTCGCGCAAGCCGTACGAGGTCGAGCTGGTCGTCGCCGAGGTGGGCGACTCCAGCGCCGACGACCAGATCTACCGGCTCACCTTCGACGGCTCGGTCACCGACGAGCACGGCTTCGTGGTCATGGGCGGCGTGGCCGACACGGTGGCCGGCCGCCTCAAGGACCGCTACCAGTCGGAGATGAGCCTGGAGGACGCGCTGGACGCCGCGCTCGCCGCGCTCACCGAGCCGGGCGGCGAGCGCCCGCCGGTGTCCCAGCTCGAGGTCGCGGTGCTGGACCGCAACCGCGAGCACCGCAAGTTCCTGCGCCTCGCGGGCCCGCGACTTGAGCGGCTGATCGGCGGCGCCACGTCCCCCGCGGGCGAGGAGGAACCGGGCGCGCAGGCGGAGAACGGCCCGGCCACGGCACCCCCCGAAGGAGAGATCGACACCGGCTCCGGAGAGTGACCTGCAGGAAACCAGGGGAAGATCTCTCCCGTCCGGCGCCGCAGGGGCATAGTGTGATGTGATGGATCGTCGCATATTCGGCTTGGAGAACGAGTACGGCGTCACCTGCACGTTCCGGGGACAGCGCAGGCTGTCCCCCGACGAGGTGGCGCGGTACCTGTTCCGCAGAGTCGTGTCCTGGGGCCGATCGAGCAACGTCTTCCTCCGCAACGGCGCCCGGCTGTATCTCGACGTGGGCAGCCATCCCGAGTACGCCACCCCCGAGTGTGACAACGTCGTGGAGCTGGTCACCCACGACAAGGCGGGTGAGCGCATCCTGGAGGGTCTCCTCGTGGACGCCGAGAAGCGGCTGCGTGAGGAAGGCATCGCCGGAGACATCTACCTCTTCAAGAACAACACCGACTCGGCGGGCAACTCCTACGGCTGCCACGAGAACTACCTCGTGGGCCGGCACGGGGAGTTCGGGCGGCTCGCCGACGTCCTCATCCCGTTCCTGGTCACCCGGCAGATCATCTGCGGGGCCGGCAAGGTGCTGCAGACGCCGCGCGGCGCGGTCTACTGCGTGTCCCAGCGTGCCGAGCACATCTGGGAGGGCGTCTCCAGCGCCACCACCCGGTCCCGCCCGATCATCAACACCCGCGACGAGCCGCACGCCGACGCCGAGCGGTTCCGCCGGCTGCACGTCATCGTCGGCGACTCCAACATGAGCGAGGCCACCATGCTGCTCAAGGTCGGCGCCACCGACCTCGTGCTGCGCATGGTCGAGGCCGGCACGGTGATGCGTGACCTCAGCCTGGAGAACCCGATCAGGGCGATCCGTGAGGTGTCCCACGACATGACCGGCCGCCGCCGGGTGCGCCTCGCCAACGGGCGCGAGGCGTCCTCGCTGGAGATCCAGCAGGAGTACCTCTCCAAGGCGCGCGACTTCGTGGAGCGCCGCGGCGGCGACGCCATCACCCGGCGGGTGCTGGAGTTGTGGGAGCGCACGCTGCGGGCCGTGGAGACCGGCGACCTCGACCTCGTGGCCCGCGAGATCGACTGGGTGACCAAGTTCCAGTTGATCGAGCGGTACCGCGAGAAGTACGACCTGCCGCTGTCCTCGCCCCGCATCGCCCAGCTCGACCTCGCCTACCACGACGTCCACCGCAAGCGGGGGCTGTTCTACCTGCTGCAGCGGCGCGGCGCCGTGGAGCGGGTGGCGTCCGACCTGAAGATCTTCGAGGCCAAGTCGGTGCCGCCGCAGACGACCCGGGCCCGGCTGCGCGGCGAGTTCATCCGCAAGGCCCAGGAGAAGCGGCGCGACTTCACCGTCGACTGGGTGCACCTGAAGCTCAACGACCAGGCGCAGCGCACCGTGCTGTGCAAGGACCCGTTCCGCAGCGTGGACGAGCGGGTGGACAAGCTCATCGCCGGCATGTGAGCCGGCCCCGATGGCGCCCGGTGGTGAAAGTTTCACCTGTTCACCGGCGGGCGCCACAGGGGCGCGGTGACGTCCCGCGGGGCTCCTGCCTGCGGTGATGTCATGTCCGTGTGCCTGATGGCGACCGGAACGCGAGATGTTGACAAGGCGGGGTCAGGCTTCGGCAAGATCACTCGCGGCGGCGGTCTTGGTGGGCACGGCGTTCGGGTAGTGTGACGCGGACGTGTCGTCTTCCCGAGGGATACCCATGCGCCGACTGGCCGTACTCGCCGCCGCAGTGCCCTTGCTTCTCGCCGCCGCCTGTGGATCCGGCGGCGGTACGGCGGCCAAGCCGACCACTCCGGTGTCCGGGGTGAAGGTGGCCGGCGACTTCGGCAAGAAGCCTCAGGTGACGTTCCCCTCCGGCAAGCCGCCCGGCACCTCCTCCTCCGAGACGATCAAGGAGGGCCAGGGAGACCCGGTCAAGGCCGGCGACCTGGTGGTCACCAACCTGACGGCGTGGAACTGGGACGGCACGAAGAACGCCGCCACCGGCTCCACCTACGACGACGGCGCCCCGCAGCTCATCAAGGTCGACCAGAAGCTGCCCTCGGTGATCCACAAGGCCTTCCAGGACGCCAAGCCCGGCGGCCGCTTCCTCGCCGTCGTCGCCAAGGACAGCCTCTCCCCGCAGCAGGCCCAGCAGGCCCAGTCGCAGGGCGCCGACACCTCCGCCGCCAGCGTCTTCGTCGTGGACGTCATGAGCGTCGCCACCGCCAAGGCCGCCCAGGGCCAGGCCGTCGACCCCGGCCTGGCCGGCGTGAAACTGGAGAACCCCGGCGGCGACAAGGCCCCCACCCTCACCACCAAGACCTCCCTCCCCGCCCCCAAGACCCTGGTCAACAAGACCGTCATCAAGGGCACCGGCCCGCTCGTGAAGTCCGGCCAGACCATCCTCGTCCAGTACACCGGCAAGATCTGGGGCACCGACCTCCAGTTCGACAGCTCCTGGGAACGCGGCGAGCCGGTGATGTTCCCCATCGGCGCAGGCAAGGTCATCAAGGGCTGGGACCAGTCCCTGGTAGGCGCCACCGTAGGCAGCCGAGTCCTGGTCTCCATCCCCCCGGCCCTCGGCTACGGCAAGAACGGCTCCGGCGAAAAAATCAAGGGCACCGACACCCTGGTCTTCGTAATCGACGTCCTCGGCGTCTACTGACCCACCCCACCGGAGCGGAAGGTCCCCCACCCGCCCCGCTGACCCACTCCGCAGGGACGGGTGGCTCCCGCCCGTCCCACTCCGCACGGCGGTAGGCCCCTCCCGTCCCGGTGACCAGCTCCGCAGGGGCGGGTGGCTCCCGCCCGTCCCACTCCGCACGGCGGGAGGCCCCTCCCGTCCCGGTGAACGGCCCTCGATCGGCGCCGCGTCGGCGGGATCCACGTACGGCGAATCCGGCGCCCTGTACGGGGGTGCGCCCGTCTGTCGTCACTGCCCGGCGGGATCGCCCCGGCCTCGGTGAACGGCCCCCTGATCGGCGCCGCGTCGGCGGGGTCCACGTACGGCGAATCCGGCGCCCTGTACGGGGGTGCGCCCGTCTGTCATCACTGCCCGGCGGGATCGCCCCGGCCTCGGTGAACGGCCCCCTGATCGGCGCCGCGTCGGTGGGGTCCACGTACGGTGAATCCGGCGCCTTGTGCGGGGGTGCGCCCGTCTGTCGTCACTGCCCGGCGGGATCGCCCCGGCCTCGGTGAACGGCCCCCTGATCGGCGCCGCGTCGGTGGGGTCCACGTACGGTGAATCCGGCGCCTTGTGCGGGGGTGCGCCCGTCTGTCGTCACTGCCCGGCGGGATCGCCCCGGCCTCGGTGAACGGCCCCCTGATCGGCGCCGCGTCGGTGGGGTCCACGTACGGTGAATCCGGCGCCTTGTGCGGGGGTGCGCCCGTCTGTCGTCACCGCCTGGGCGGGATCGCCCCCGTCCCGGTGAACGGCCACCGATCGGCGCCGCGTCGGCGGGGTTCACGTACGGCGAATCCGGCGCCTCGTACGGGGGTCAGGGCAGGAGGGACGCGGTGTGGCGGCCCGCGGCGGCGGCGGTGAGGAAGGATGCGGGGTCCTGGGGCAGGCTGCGGCCCATCGTGGACAGGCGTACCGGGGACTTCTCCAGTGCCTCGTACAGTCCGTCGACGGGCACGTGGACGAGTTCGTGGCGGGAGCCGAGCGGGGCGGCGGCTTCGATGACGCGCTTCCCGAAGGGGCCGGGCAACTCGGGGACCACGACCTGGGCGGGGGCGAGCGCCACGCGGCCGTAAGCCGTGAGCGAGTGGTGGGAGACCCCCACGTGCCGCTCCCGGGCGTCGCCTTCACTCACCCGGAGAGACGCCACGGGGCGCCCGGAGAGCACAGAGGCGGCGTTGACGGCCTCCCCGGCGGCGACGCCGGAGAACCCCCACCGCGTCCCCGTCCCGAGATTCCCGGGGCCCTGGGCGACGACGGCGACCTCGGCGGACAGGACGTGCCGGGCGGCGAGCAACCCGGTGTGCAGGGTCACCGCCTCCACGTCCCCCCCGAACGCCTGGCCGGTGGACACGACCCCGCACAACCACCCGATCTCCCGCAGCCGCGCGGCGGCCATGGAGAACCACGCGGGCAGCGCGCCACCGTCCGTCATGACGTAAGCCACCCGCACCCCGGGCCGTGCGGCGAACAGCCCGCACAGGACGGCGGGCAGGGCCGAGTGCAGGTCGGCCACCACGACGGGCATCCCGTGAAGGGAATCGGCCTCCCGCAGGACCTCGTGATGGGGCGACCCCTGCTCGTCCGCCCCGAGGACCGTCGCCTGCAACGGCGTGTACCGCGCCTTGACCAGGTGCCCCGGACCGGATGGATCTTCCGGCAAACGCTCCGGAATCGCCACGACCATGGCGTACCCTCCCGTACCAAGGCCCATGGCGAGCGCGGTGGTGTTGAGCAGCACCGTGTCGCCGGGCTCCGGGCGGCCCACCAGAGGGGGGTAGGCCAGCGCCCGGCAGTCCCCCTCGGGCAGGGTCACGTCCAGTTCCACCGCCCCCGGCCACTCACGCCGGATCGCGATCACCTCGCCCTTGCGCCATCTGATCACGCCGGAAAGGGTAGCGTTTTCCCCGGGAAAGGAGGCCCGATGTCCCGCCGGAAGACCGAGCGGCTGCTGAACCTCGTCATCTGCCTGCTCGCCACCCGGCGCCCGCTCAGCGCCGAGCAGATCCGTCACGCCGTGCCGGGCTACGACTCCGGCAACGACGAGGCCTTCCAGCGCATGTTCGAGCGCGACAAGAACGAGCTCCGTGAGATCGGCATCCCGATCGAGGTGCACCGCGACCCCTGGGAGGACGAGCCGGGGTACCGCATCGTGCGCCAGTCGTACGAGCTGCCGGAGATCACCCTTGAGCCGGACGAGGCCGCGGTGCTGGGCCTCGCCGCCCAGGTGTGGCAGCGCGCCACCCTGGCCGAGGCCGCGAGCGGGGCGCTGCTGAAGCTGCGGGCCGCCGGTGTGCAGACCGACGAGGAGGCCGCGGGCCCGCTGGAGCTGCGCGTCGACACCCGCGACCCGGCGTTCCCCGCCCTGTGGGAGGCGGTGCGCGACCGCCGGGCCGTCCGGTTCGACTACCGCACGGCGGGCAGTGAGGTCGTGCTGACCCGCACCGTGGAGCCGTGGGGCGTGGTCAGCCGCCGCGGCCGCTGGTACGTCGTCGGCCACGACCACGAGCGCAGGGCCCCCCGGGTGTTCCGGCTGAGCCGCATCTGCGGGCCGGTCACCCCGGTGGGCCGCCCCGGCGTGGTGACCGTGCCCGCCGGGGTGGACATCAGGTCCATGGTCGGGTACCGCGACAGCCTCCTGCCGGAGCGCACGGCCACCGTGCGGGTCCGCGAGGGCACCTGCCAGTGGCTGCGCCAGGCGGGCGACGTCGCCCCGGGCAAGGAGGGCTGGGACACCGTCTCGCTCGTGTTCTCCGACCCCGAGTGGCTGGCCGGCTCTGTGGTCGGCTTCGGCGCCGACGCCGAGGTCGTGGACCCCCCGGACGCCCGCGACGCGGTGATCCGCCGCTTGAAGGGAGCCATGGCGTGACCGTACGCCGGCGAGGGGCGGTCACCCGGCGGCGTGGAGACGCCGGTGTGACCGCGGGACGAGACGGCGCGGACGTCCGCCGCCGAGGGAAGGTGCGGTCGTGAGCACCGCCGACCGGCTGCCGCGCCTGCTGGCGCTGGTGCCGTACCTCATGTCGCACCCGGGGGCACAGGTGCCCGAGGTGGCCAAGCTGTTCGGCCTGACCGAGAAGCAGCTCGTCGACGACCTGCAGCTCGTGTGGATGTGCGGCCTGCCGGGCCACACCCCGGGCGACCTCATCGACGTCTCGTGGGACGGCGGCGAGATCCTGATCGACAACGCCGACACCATCGCCCGGCCGCTGCGCCTCGGCGTGGACGAGGCCAGCGCGCTGCTGGTGGCGCTGCGCATGTTGTCGGAGCTGCCGGAGTTCGCCGAGGGCGACGCGCTGGCCCGTGTGATCGCCAAGCTGGAGCAGGCGGCGGGCGAGGGCGCGGCGGCGGTGAGCAGCCAGGTCGCGTTCCAGCCGGACGCCACCGTGGACGCCACGGCCGCGGCGACCGTCACCGACGCGCTGCGCAGGGGCCGCCGCCTGTCGCTGCGCTACTACGTGCCGGGCCGCGACGAGATCACCCCGCGCGAGGTGGACCCCACCCGGCTGATGATGGTGGACGGCCGCTCCTACCTGGAGGGCTGGTGCTACCGCGCCGACGGCATGCGGCTGTTCCGGCTGGACCGGGTGATCGGCGTCACGATGCTGGACGTCGCGGCCGACCCGCCGGCGGAGGCCGAGCCGATCGACGTCACCGACGGCGTGTTCCGCCCGTCGCCCACCGACGAGCTGGTGGAGCTCGAGCTGACCGCCGGGGGCCGCTGGGTCGCCGAGTACTACCCGTGCGAGGAGGTCACCGAGCTCGGCGAGGGCCGCCTGCGGGTCACGCTGCGCGCCCGCGACCAGGGCTGGCTCGTGCGCCTGGCGCTGCGCCTCGGCGACAGCGGCCGGGTGGTCTCCCCGGCGTCGCTGGCCGCCCGCGTGCGCGACCAGGCCAAGAGCGCCCTGTCCCGCTACGAGTCCGTCGGCTGAACCCCGCGGGTGTCCCCGGGCCACGGCCTCCCGGGTTCCGCCGCTCACCCGGCGGCGGGTTTCGGTACAGTGCCGGGTCATGACGTGGATCTACGCCGCGGTGGCCCTCGGCGTCGCCGGCCTGGTGCCGCTGGTGGTCCTGACCGCCCGTCTGCTGGTGTCCGCCCGGCGGCTTGCCGGTGAAATCGAGCGGGCCGCCTCCCGTCTTGAGCCTGTACGGGACCGTCTGCGGGCCGCGATCGCCGCCTCAGGACGGCAGGAGGGGTGAAGGAAGTCGCCTCGGGAGCGTACGATCGTTGCTGAGACGCACGTCGCCCGGCATAAGGAAGTGTCATGCCCACTCTTGGCCCTATGGAATGGATCCTCATTCTTCTGGTCCTCATCCTCCTGTTCGGCGCGAAGAAGCTGCCCGACACCGCCAAGGCGCTCGGCCAGTCGCTCCGGCTGTTCAAGAAGGAGACGACCAAGCTGAACGAGGACGACGACGCCAAGCAGGCGCAGACGCCGGCCCCGGCGCAGGCGACCGTCCAGCAGCAGCCGTCCCTGCCGCCGGCGGGCCCCTCGGTCGAGGATCGCCTGCGCACGCTGGAGGAGGAGAACGCCCGCCTGCGCACCACGGCCCAGACCCCGAGCGCCCCGAGCTCCCCGGCTCCCAAGGACCAGGGCTCCGCCTGATCCGTCCCCCCGCCCGACCGCTCGCGAGATCAGGACGCCCTTCATGGCACTGCTGAAACGGTCACGCCCGGCCGATGACGGCCAGGCCACTCCACCGGACTCCGACGGCCGCATGCCCTTGATGGAGCACCTGCGCGAGCTGCGCAACCGGCTCGCCAAGGCCGTGCTCGGCCTGGTCGCGGGCACCGTGGTGGGGTTCCTGTTCTTCGACCGCCTGTGGGTCTTCATGACCGGCCCGTACTGCCGGCTGCCCCAGGCCCACGAGCTCAAGGCGGGGGAGTGCACCCTGGTGGTCCAGGGTGTCTTCGAGGGGTTCATGGTGAACCTCCAGGTCGCCCTGATGTTCGGCGTGGTGGTCTCCGCCCCGATCTGGCTGTACCAGTTGTGGGCTTTCGTGACCCCCGGCCTGTACCGCAACGAGCGGCTCTACTCCCTGAGCTTCCTCGGGTTGTCGGTGCCGCTGTTCGTCGCGGGCGCCGCCCTGGCGTACCTCACGATGGACAAGGGCCTGGCGCTGCTGCTCGGCTTCGCGCCGGGCAACGTCATCCCGCTGATCAGCATGGACCAGTACGTCGGCTTCCTCATGGCGATGCTCGTGATCTTCGGGTTGTCGTTCGAGCTGCCGCTGCTGCTGGTCTTCCTGAACCTCGTCGGGGTGCTGCGCTTCCAGATGGTGAAGAAGCACCAGCGCCTGGTGATCTTCCTGATGTTCGTGTTCGCCGCGGTGGCCACGCCCAGCCAGGACCCCGTGACCATGCTGGCCCTGGCGTTGCCCATGGTCGGCATGTTCCTGATCGCCGAGGTCATCATGTTCGCGCACGACCGTAAGGCCGACCGCCTGGAGGCCGAGCGGCAGCGCGCGCTGGAAGAGGAACTGGACGGCACGGCCACCTCCGGTACCGACTGACCCGGTCGTACCTCTGGATTTGCCCGGCTTAGCTGGATATGTTCCGGCTGTGGCTGGTGAGCTGGTCGTCCTGGTGAATCCCGCGGCGCGTGGCGGGCGCACGCTGCGCATGCTCGACCCGGTGGTGCGCCGCCTGCGGGAGGGCGAGCTGCCGGTCTCGGTGATCATGGGCACGACCCCCGAGGACGCGCTGGAGCGTGCCTGCACGGCCGTCGCCGAGGGCCCCGAGGCGCTGGTCGCGTTCGGCGGGGACGGTCTCGTGCACCTCGCCGTGCAGGCCGTGGCCGGCACCGACGTGCCGCTCGGCATCATCCCGGCCGGCACCGGCAACGACATCGCCGACGCCCTCGGCATCCCGAAGCGGGACCCGCTGGCCGCCGCCGGCATCGTGGTCGCGGGCGCGACCCGCGTCGTGGACGCCGCCCGCGTCGGCGGGGAGGAGTGGTTCGCCGGCGTGATGGCGTGCGGCTTCGACTCCCGGGTGAACGAGCGGGCCAACCAGATGACCCGCCCGCCGGGGATGGCCAAGTACCTGCTCGCCATGGCCCAGGAGCTGCGCTCGTTCCGCGCGCTGCCCTTCCGGATCACCGTGGACGGCGAGGTGGTGGAGCGCGACGCCATGCTGGTGGCCGTCGCCAACACCCGCTCCTACGGCGCCGGCATGCGCGTCTGCCCGCACGCCCGGCCCGACGACGGGCTGCTCGACGTGACGGTGGTCGGCGACATGTCCACGCCGGCGTTCCTGCGGATCTTCCCCCGCGTGTACCGGGGCGGCCACCTCGGCCACCCGGGGATCGTCACGATGCGCGGCAAGGAGATCACCCTGGAGGCGCGGGGCGTGGTCGCGTACGCCGACGGCGAGCGCATCGGGTCCCTGCCGCTGACCTGCGCGGTGCATCCCGGCGCGCTGCGCGTGCTGGCCCCGGCGGGGTTCTGATCGCCGGAGGCGGACGACGCGGACCGGAGCCGGAGGGGGTTGTCGGTAGGCTGAAACGCATGACGACGCCTGCGGAACGCTACGCCGCATTCCGGGAGAAGCACGCCGGCAGCGGGCCCGCGCTCACGTCCTTCCGCAAGCTGTACGACTTCGACCTGGACGAGTTCCAGGTCGACGCCTGCCAGGCGCTGGAGGCGGGCGACGGCGTGCTGGTGGCGGCGCCCACCGGCTCGGGCAAGACGGTCGTCGGCGAGTTCGCCGTGCACCTGGCCCTGGAGCAGGGCAGCAAGTGCTTCTACACCACCCCCATCAAGGCGCTGTCCAACCAGAAGTACAACGACCTGGTGCGCCGGTACGGCGCCGCCAAGGTCGGCCTCCTCACCGGCGACAACAGCGTCAACGGCGACGCGCCGATCGTCGTCATGACCACCGAGGTGCTGCGCAACATGCTCTACGCGGGGTCCTCCACCCTCGCGGGGCTCAGCCACGTGGTCATGGACGAGGTCCACTACCTCGCCGACCGGTTCCGCGGCGCCGTCTGGGAGGAAGTGATCATCCACCTGCCCGGGTCGGTGCACGTGGTCGCCCTGTCGGCCACGGTCAGCAACGCCGAGGAGTTCGGCGAGTGGCTGGGCGAGGTCCGCGGCGACACCACGGTGATCGTGGACGAGCACCGGCCGGTTCCGCTGTGGCAGCACATGATGGTCGGCGACCAGCTCTACGACCTGTTCGTGGACGAGGACAACCGGCCGCGCATCAACCCGTCCCTGATGCGCATCTCCCGCGACGAGCAGCGCCTGGCGCAGGCCCGCGGGCGGCGCGGCTACACCCGCCCGCGGCGGTCCGCCCAGATCTCGGGGCGCTCGGACGTCATCGAGCGGCTGGACTCCGAAGGGCTGCTGCCCTCGATCACGTTCATCTTCTCCCGCGCCGGCTGCGACGCCGCCGTGCTGCAGTGCCTGCACGCCGGGATCCGGCTCACCACCGACAGCGAGCGCCACGAGATCCGCCAGATCGTGGACGAGCGCACCGCCCACCTGCCCGACGAGGACCTCGCGGTGCTCGGCTACCTGGAGTGGCGCGACTGCCTGGAGCGGGGTCTCGCGGCCCACCACGCCGGCATGCTGCCGGCGTTCAAGGAGGTCGTCGAGGAGCTGTTCACGCAGGGGCTGGTCAAGGCGGTGTTCGCCACCGAGACCCTGGCGCTCGGCATCAACATGCCCGCGCGTTCCGTGGTGATCGAGAAGCTCGACAAGTGGAACGGCGAGACCCACGCCGACCTGACGCCGGGGGAGTACACCCAGCTCACCGGGCGGGCCGGGCGGCGCGGCATCGACGTCGAGGGCCACGCGGTGGTGCTGTGGCAGCCGGGCACCGACCCGATCGCGGTCGCCGGGCTGGCCAGCACGCGTACGTACCCGCTGCGCTCCAGCTTCCGGCCGTCGTACAACATGGCGGTCAACCTCGTGGGCCAGGTGGGGCGCGAGCGGGCCCGCACGCTGCTGGAGTCGTCGTTCGCGCAGTTCCAGGCCGACCGTGCCGTGGTCGGCATCGCCAAGCAGGTGCGCCGGTCCGAGGAGGCGCTGGACGGCTACGCCGAGGCGATGACGTGCCACCTCGGCGACTTCCAGGAGTACGCCCGCATGCGCAGGGAGCTGTCGGACCGCGAGTCGGAGCTGTCGCGCCAGCGCGGCACCGCGCGGCGGGCCCAGGCCATGCGGTCGCTGGAGGCCCTGCGCCCCGGCGACGTGATCCGCGTGCCCGGCGGGCGGCGGGCCGGTCTGGCGGTGATCCTGGACCCCGGGCTCACCATGCGCACCGAGGGCCCGTCGCCGCTGGTGCTGACCATCGGCAAGCAGGTCAAGCGCCTGTCCGCGGCCGACTTCCCGGTGCCCGTCGAGCCCTTGGAGCGCCTGCGCATCCCGAAGGGCTTCAACCCCCGCGCCCCCAAGGATCGCGCCAACCTGGTGGCCACCCTGCACGCCAAGATCGGCGACCGCGACCTCGGCCGGCCGGTGCGCGTCCGCGACCACGACGCCGGCGACGCCCCGGGCGCCGCCCCCGGCACCCCCGAGTGGGAGATCGCCGACCTGCGCCGCCGGCTGCGCGCCCACGCCTGCCACGGCTGCGACGAGCGTGAGGACCACGCCCGCTGGGCCGAGCGCTACCACAAGCTGCTGCGTGAGACCGAGGGCCTGCGGCGCCGCATGGAGAGCCGCTCCCACGTCATCGCCCGCACCTTCGACCGCGTCTGCGGCGTGCTGGACGAACTGGGCTACCTGGAGGGCGAGACCGTGACCCCCCAGGGCCGCAGGCTCGCCCAGCTCTACACCGAGCTGGACCTGCTGACCGCCGAATGCCTGCGCGGCGGCGTCTGGGACGACCTGGACCCCGCCGAGCTGGCCGCGTGCGTCTCGTCGCTGGTCTACGAGTCCCGCCAGGCCGACGACGCCCGCCAGCCGAAGATCCCCGCGGGCCGCACCAAGGACGCCCTGGCCGCCATGGTCCGCATCTTCGCCGACCTGGAGAACATCGAACGCGACCACGCCCTGTCCTTCGTCCGCGAGCCCGACCTCGGCTTCGCCTGGGCCACCTACCGCTGGGCCCGCGGCCACAACCTGGACGCCGTCCTCACCGAGAACGACCTGGCCGCGGGCGACTTCGTGCGCTGGACCAAACAGCTCCTCGACCTGCTGGACCAGATCGCCAAGGCGTCCCCCCAGGGCTCCAAGGTCCGCCAGAACGCCACGAAGGCCACGGAGGCCCTCCGCCGCGGCGTCGTCGCCTACTCCTCCGTCGGCTGACCTGGACGGCCCTCTCGCGGGGTGACGGGCGTGAGGGGCGGGATCGCCGACTCGACGGCAGCGGCGGCGTCCAGGCACAGGTCCTCGCGGAAACGGGGGCCGATGATCTGGACGGCCTCGGGCAGGTCGCCGGAGCGGCCGGTGGGGACCGTGACGGCGGGCAGGCCGAGGAGGTTGGCGGCCACCGTGACGCGCAGCGCGGCGGGCCAGCCGGCGAGCCACTCCGGGTCCAGGTCGGCGCCGATCCGGAACGGGGGGCGGCCGCAGACGGGGGCGAGGATCAGCGGGGTCTCGGCCATCCAGGCGGCCCAGGCGCTGACCAGGGCGGCGCGTTCCATCATGGGGTCGAACGCCCGCTCGCCGGCGGCCCGGGTCCAGGGCTCCTCGAAGGCCGCCCAGAACCGGGCGAACTCCTCGGACGCGACGGTCTCGACGGGAGGCTGTTCCTCGTGCACCCGGCCCCACGCGGACATGATCTGGGTGTGCAACGCGCCGGCCCGGGCCGGCGCGGGCGGCGTGCGGTCCTCGGTCTCGTACCCGGCGCCGGTGAGCAGCTCGGCGGCCCGCCGCACGGCGTCCCGGGCCGCCTCGTCCTCGCCGGCGCCGGTCACCACGGCCACCCGCAGGGGCGCCGCCGGGCGGGGACCCCGCAGCGGCACCGGGGCGTACCACGGGTCGCCGTCACCGGGCCCGCACATGTGGGCGAACGCCAGCCGCAGATCGTCCACCCTCCGCGCGATCGGCCCGTGCACGCTCAGCAGCTGGAAGGCGAACGGCGCCGGCCGCGACCCCGGGCCCATCAGGGCGACCCGGCCGAGGGACGGCTTCAGCGCCGCCACCCCGCAGCACCGGGCGGGCCACCGCAGCGACCCCGCCCCGTCGTTCCCCATGCCGAGCGGCGCCATGCCCGCCGCCACCGCCGCCGCGTCGCCACCGCTGGAGCCGCCCGCCGTGTGCTCCGCCGACCACGGGTTGCGCGTGACGCCCCGCAGGTCGTTGCCGGTGTGCCACCGCATCCCGAACTCCGGCATGTTGCCCCGCCCGATCGGTATGGCCCCCGCCGCCCGCAGCTCCGCGATGTGCGGAGCGTCCCGCTCGGCCACGGCGTCCCGCAGCGCCACGATCCCGAGCGTCGTCGCCGACCCCGCGACGTCGATGTTCTCCTTCACCGTCATCGGCACCCCGGCCAGCGGCCCGGCGGCCTCCCCGCGCCGCAGGGCCCGGTCGGTCCGGTCCGCCGCCGCCAGCGCCGCGTCCCCCAGCACCACGGTGACCGCGTTCACCCGCCCGTTCACCTCGTCGATCCGCCGCAGATGCGCCTCCACGACCTCCCGGCACGACACCTGCCCGGACCGCACCAGCTCCGCGAGCTCCCCGGCCCCGGACTCCCACAGCTCCGCCATCACGCGCCTCCTCTGGATTCGCTGAGGAATCTAGAAGGCCCGGCGGAAAATCATCAGTCTTGTTCTTTCCGGCCGCCTCAGCCGCCCGGCCCGTGCGGCTCACGCGGGGAACGGGAGGACGGCCTCGACGGGTGAGCGGGGTAGCGGCGCTAGCCGGACAGGACGGCGAGCAGGCGGTTCAGGGGCCCGCCGAGGTCGTAGCGGTCGGACAGGGCCACCAGGGCGGCGGGGTCGCGGGGCTTGGTGGGCAGGGTGAGGTCGGCGTCGGGCAGGGGGGCGTCGTGGGCGACCTTGACGACGGCGGGGGCGACCGTCAGGTAGTCGCGGGCGGCGAGGAGGCGGTTGCGGCTGCCGGCGGGGAAGCCGTCGGTCTCGCCCGCGTCGAGGGCCGCCAGCAGGACGTCCAGGGAGCCGAAGCGGGTGATCAGGGCGGCGGCGGTCTTCTCGCCGACGCCGGGCACGCCGGGGAGGCCGTCACTGGGGTCGCCGCGCAGGGTCGCGAAGTCGGCGTAGGTGCGGCCGGGGATGCCGTACTTGGCGGTGACGGCGGCCTCGTCGATCACCTGGAGGTTGCGTATCCCCTTTATCGTGTAAAGGACGCGGCACGGTTTCACGTCGTCCACGAGCTGGAACAGGTCACGGTCGCCGGTCACGATGTCCACCGCGCCGGTGGCACGGGCCGCGCAGGTGCCGATGACGTCGTCGGCCTCGTACCCGGGCACCCCGATGCGGGCCACGCCGAGGGCGTCGAGGACCTGCTCGATCACGGGGACCTGCGGCGCGAGGGTGTCGGGCACCTGTTCCTCGTCGCCGGTCGCCACCCGGTGCAGCTTGTAGCTCGGGATCGCCGCGACGCGGAACGCGGGGCGCCAGTCGGCGTCCATGCACGCGACCAGCTCGCCGGGGGAGTGGGCCCGCACCAGCGTGGCCATCATGTCGATCAGGCCGCGGACGGCGTTGACCGGCATGCCGTCCGGAGCCTTCATCGACTCAGGGACGCCGTAGTAGGCCCGGAAGTACAACGACGGCGTGTCGAGAAGCATCAGCCCTGCCATGCGCCTCATCCTCGCAGCCTGGACCGACAATCGGCGACCCGGCGGCCGGGTTGAGCCGGGACGGCGGGGGTGCAATACATTGGGCCCTGTGACGACGACCTCTGACCTGTTCCCCGTGACCCGCGTGGCGGCGCTGCGCGAGGCCGCCGCCGCGGCCGGCGTCGACGCGCTGCTGCTCACCCCCGGGCCGGACCTGCGGTACGCCACCGGCTACGACGCCATGCCGCTCGAGCGGCTCACCTGCCTGGTGGTGCGCGCCGGCGGCGAGCCGTTCATGGTGGTGCCGCGGCTGGAGCTGCCCGCCGCCGAGCACTCCCCGGCCGGGCGTCTCGGGCTGGAGTTCGTCTCCTGGGAGGAGACCGACGACCCGTTCGCCCTGGTGGCCCGCCGCCTCGGCGAGGTGGGCACGGTCGGGCTGGCCGACACCATGTGGGCCATGCAGTCGCTGCGCTTCCGCGACGCCCTGCCGGGCGCCCGCCAGGTGCTCGCCGGCCCGGTGATCGGCACGCTGCGCACCCGCAAGAGCCCCGCCGAGGTCGCGGCGCTGCGCGAGGCGGGTGCCGCCATCGACGCCGTGCACGCCCAGGTGCCGTCCTTCCTGAAGGCGGGCCGCACCGAGCGCGAGGTGGGCCGCGACATCGCCGCCGCGATCATCGCCGCCGGGCACGTCACCGCCGACTTCGTCATCGTGGGCTCCGGCCCGAACGGCGCGAGCCCCCACCACGAGCTGTCCGACCGGGTGATCCAGCACGGCGACCCCGTGGTGGTGGACATCGGCGGCCACATGCCGAGCGGCTACTGCTCCGACTCCACCCGCACCTACTGCGTCGGCGAGCCGCCCGCCGACTTCGCCGCCTACTACGAGGTGCTGCGGCGTGCCCAGGAGGCCGCCTGCGCGGCGGTGCGGCCCGGCGTGACGTGCGAGTCGGTGGACGCCGCCGCCCGCGAGGTGATCGAGGACGCCGGGTACGGCGACCGCTTCATCCACCGCACCGGGCACGGCATCGGCCTGGAGACCCACGAGGACCCCTACATCGTGTCCGGCAACACCGAGCCGCTGGCCCCCGGCCACGCCTTCTCCGTCGAGCCCGGCATCTACCTCGCCGGCCGCCACGGCGCCCGCATCGAGGACATCGTGGTGTGCACCGAGACCGGCGCCGAACGTCTCAACGACCGCCCCCGCGACCTCATCGTGGTCTGACCATGCCCGCGACGGCGCCGCCACCCGGCCCCGCCCCCGCCCCCCGGCGAGGTGCGGCGATGCCCGCGGCGGCGCCGCCACCCGGGGCCGCCCCCGGCGCCCCCACGTGACCTGGAGCCCGCCATGCCGGTCGACCGCACTCTGCCCACCCCCGAGGCCCACGACCTGATCGACCTCGTGCGCGACCTGATCGCCAAGGAGGTCGCCCCGCGTGCCGCCGCCGACGAGGCCGAGGGCCGGTTCCCGCGCGAGGTGTTCACCACGCTCGGCCGCTCGGGGCTGCTCGGCCTGCCCTACCCGGAGGAGTACGGCGGCGCGGCACAGCCGTACGAGGTGTACCTCCAGGTGGTCGAGGAGCTGGCCGGGGCGTTCCTCGCCGTCGGCCTGGGCCTGTCGGTGCACACGCTGTCGTGCTTCCCGATCGCCGCGTACGGCACCGCGGAGCGGCGCGCCGAGCTGCTGCCGGGCCTGCTCGGCGGCGAGACGCTCGGCGCGTACTGCCTGTCGGAGCCGCAGTCCGGCTCCGACGCCGCCGCGCTCACCACCAAGGCCGTGCCGGACCCCGAGGGCGGCTACGTCGTGGACGGCGTGAAGGCCTGGACCACCCACGGCGGCGTGGCGGACTTCTACACCCTGATGGCCCGCACCTCCGGCGACGGCGCCCGCGGCATCTCCTGCTTCCACGTCCCGGCCGACACCCCCGGCCTGTCGTTCGGCCGTCCCGAGCGCAAGATGGGCATGCGCTCCTCCCCGACCGCGCAGGTCCGCCTGGACGGGGTGCGCCTGCCGCCCGAGGCCCTGACCGGTGCCGAGGGCGAGGGGTTCCGCATCGCGATGGCGGCCCTGGACGGCGGCCGCCTCGGCATCGCCGCGTGCGCCGTCGGCGTCGCCCAGGCCGCCCTGGACCTCGCCGTGGCGTACGCGGGCGAGCGCCGCCAGTTCGGCTCGCGCATCGCCGACTTCCAGGGCCTCGGCTTCATGCTCGCCGACATGGCCACCCAGGTCGCCGCCGCCCGCGCCCTGTACCTGGACACCGCGCGCCTGCGCGACGCCGGCCGCCCGTACGGCACGCAGGCCGCCATGGCCAAGCTGTTGGCCAGCGACACCGCCATGAAGGTCACCACCGACGCCGTGCAGGTCCTCGGCGGCTACGGCTACGTCGAGGACTTCCCCGCCGAGCGCCTGATGCGCGAGGCCAAGGTCCTGCAGATCGTCGAGGGCACCAACCAGATCCAGCGCCTCGTCATCTCCCGCGCCCTCACCAAGCCCGCCACGTCATGACCTGGCCCGGCTCGCGCAAGGAGAGCCGGAAACGCCTGCGTAAGCTCCTCGGCCGCTTCGCGGGCGCCGACTCGTGGGGCGAGTCCCGCCGGATCGTGGAGCGGCACCCGGAGCTGCTGTCCGGCACGGCCGACGAGGTGCTGGCGGAGTGGATCGCCGCCGAGGACGACCCGCACACCGTGCGGGTACTGATCTACCACCGCGACCTGCTGCGCGACGCCAGGCGGCACGGCCTCGACGCGGCGTTCGCGGCGGTCCTCGCCGAGGGGGTGCCCGAGGGGCTGCGTGAGGCGTGGCTGGCCGCGGTGGCGGCGCGGGAGGCCGTGGAGGACGGCGGCGGCGACGAGGCCAGGGACCGGGCGATCGAGCTGCTGTCCGCGCTGGTGACGCACCCGCTGTTCCACGAGGCACCCGCGTCCGGCCGCGCCACGATGACGTACGTGCTGGGCCTGGCGGCGGCCGAGCGTTTCCTCGTCCGCTCCGACGACGACACGCTCGACCTGTCGATCACGGCGTTCCAGGTCTGCGTGGCGGCCACCCCGGAGGACTCCCCCGACCGCCCCGACCACCTCACCGCCCTCGGCAACGTGCTCGGCTTCCGCTACGAACGTCACGGCCGCCCCGAGGACCTGCGCGCCGCCACCGAGACCATCGCCACCGCCGTCCGCCTCCTCGGCCCGCGAGCCGCCAGCCCGGTCATCCTGCACGACCTCGCCGTACACCTCGGCATGCTGTACGAACTCGACGGCGACCCCACCCGCCTTGACGAGGCCATCAACGCCTGCCGCCGCGCCGTCGCAGCCGGCTCCCCGGCCCATGGAGCGGGTCACCCGGCTCCCGGGATGGATCCAGCGGCCCGCATCCCGGGTTCCGCGGCTCCCGGGATGGACCCCGCGGCCCGTGGAGTGGATGACCCGGCCCCCGCGACGGTCTCCGCGGCCCGTGGAGCGGCCGCCGACGATCCGGCCGACACCGACACCGACACCGACACCGACACCGAGACCGACACCGAGACCGAGACCGAGACCGACACCGAGACCGACACCGAGACCGACATCGGCGTCGTTGTCGGTGAGGCTCCGCCTGTCTTTCTCAGCACCCTCGTCAACTGCCTGACCACCCGGTACGAGCGCGCGGGCGCCCTGGCCGACCTCGACGACGCGCTGGAGATCGCCGAGCGGGCCCTCGCGGCCGGTGAGGGGTCGCCCGAGGCGCCGGCCATGCGCGCCTCCCTCGGCCGTGTCCTGCAACTGCGTCACACCCGCGACCGCACCCGCGCCACGCTGGACCGTGCCCTGCGCGTCCTGGAACGCGCCGCCGCCGAGCTGCCGCCCGACTCGCCGTACCTGCCGGTCTGCCTGGGCAACCTCGGCACCGCCCACCTGAGCCGCTTCGAGGACGGCGACGACCTCGAAGCCCTGGAGGCCGCCGAGGAGGCCTTCACCCGCGCCGTCACCCTCTGCCCCGCCCGCTCCCCCCAGGCCGCGCTGCTGTGGAACGGCCTCGGCCTCACCCTGCTGTCCCGCAACGCCCCCGAGTGGGCCGCCCCCGGCGACCTCGACGGCGCCGTCCACGCCTTCACCCGGGCCGTGCGCAGCACCCCGCCCGGCGGCCACATCCGCCCCCTCGTCCGCGCCCACCTGGCCTGGGCCTACAGCCGCTCCTACGACGCCGGCGGCCACTGGACCGACCTCGTCGCCGCCGTGGACACCTACCGCCAGGCCTGCGCCGAAGCCCTGGCCCGCCAGTCCGAGATCGCCCTGGAGACCTCCCGCCGCTGGGCGACGTGGGCCGCCACCCGCGCCGCCTGGCCCGAGTCCGCCGAGGCCTACCGCATCACCCTCGACGCCGCCCACCAGCTCTTCCGCCGCCAGCACACCCGCCCCCACCGCGAGACCTGGCTCCACGCCGGCACCGGCGTCTCGACGGAGGCCGCCCACGCCCTGCTCAAAGCCGCCACCCCCCAGGAAGCCGTCACCGCCCTGGAGTCCGGCCGCGCCCAGCTCCTCACCCAGGCCCTGACCGACCCCTCCCGCCTCCACGACCGCCTCGGCGCCCTCGCCGCCCGCTACGAGGCCGCCGCCGCACGTGTCCACGCCCTCGAACACGGCCCCTTCGCCACGCTCCGTCAGGCGCCGTCCCGCCCATAGGACGACCCGGCGAACCAGGCCACCCACCTGCGCTGCCACGGCGTCTCCACGGCCCGGCGATGATGCCGTTCCCGCACCCACGCGACGGCCTCGTCCGGCGCGAGGCCCGCGCGCGCGGCCAGACAGGCCAGCACGGTCCCGGTACGGCCGACCCCTCCGCCACAGGCCACCTCGACGGCCTCACCGGCCAGCGCCCGCAGATGCAGTCCCACGACGGCCCGCGCCGCGGTGTCCCGGTCGACGGGCAGCAGGAAATCCGGCCACACGAGCCACTCGTGCGGCCACGACAGCACCCCGTCATGTCGCTGCCGCAACCGCCCCGACCCGAGATAAAGCCCGAACTCCGGCATCGGCCCAACCGGAGCCGCCCGTCGCAGCCCGCGCCCACGCACCCAGGCCCCGTCGGGCAGCCGTACCCCACCGGTCAGAGGTGTCTGCATGGGCCCCTCTCCTGAAGCCGACGCTGCGCGCATGCCGTGCATCTTCCTCGCTGATGCCGGCATGGGACTGCTCTGCCGGCTCAGAGCAGCGTCGCCAGCCTACGGTGTTGCACCTCGGTCAGCGGCGGGTTCGCCGCACCGGCCGCCTGCCGGGCGATCGTCATGGCGCGTTCTTGATCCCCCAGAGCGTCGACGGCCCGCGCGGCGAAGTAGGCCACGAGACCATGGTCCGGTGCCATGGCGAGTGCCGCGTCCACTTCCTCCAGAGACTGCCGTCGTTCCCCGAGGAGCGCCAGCGTCAGTGCGCGGGCCGCGACGGTCGTGGCGTCCGGCTGACGGCCGCGGATCCGGTCCAGATCCCGCAGCGCCTCGGCCGCCCTGCCGAGGTCGGCCAGCAACTCTCCGCGCACCCGTAAGGCGAGTGTCACGTCACCGCCCAGCTCCAGCACCTCGGTGACGATGGGCAGGGCGGCACGGTGATCCCCGTTGTTCCACAGCGCCCAGCTGAGCTGTGTCTTGACCATCAGATCATGCGGCACGCGCGCCACCGCGGCCCGTAGATGGTCTATCGCCTCGGCCGTGCGCCCCTGAAGCAGCCGCAGCCGGCCGATCGCGGCGAGCTGTACTCCCACCGCGGCCGTGTCACCCAGCGCCTCGTACAGGTGCGCGGCTTGGCGATGCCTCTCCACGGCTTCCGCCCACCTCACCTCGGCTTCCGCCCATTCGGCCCGGGAGAGAGCGACGTTGCCGAGAAACGACTCGATCTCCGCGCGGACTCGCAGGTCGCCGTCCCCGCACAGGCTCCGTGCCGTCTTGGCGTGCGCTTCCGCCAGATCGAGCTCGCCCTCCGCCAGTGCCTGACCCGCGACATGGAGGTACTGTGACGCACTCGCCGGCCCACTGTCCGCGTTCCACGAGACCACCGGCTGCTCGACCGAACGCTCCACCGGCTGTAACAGCCGGTCGTGCTGCAACTCGCACCATCGCGACCCCGACCGCACCTCGGTCTTGAGAACATGCCTGTCGATCAGCGACTTCACGACGCTGTTCCTCATTCCCGCCGTCTGTGTCGTGCCCCCGTACGCACTCGCCCGGGTGCCCAGTTCGGTGATGAAAGTGGCGCGGAGCCACCTCCGGAGTTCCTCGACCGGGATGTCGTGGTCACCGGCCACCTCAGTGAGGGCCCGGTCGAGGAACTCGCTGAGCGACCGATCCACGTCGGTGTGCCGGTCCACGTGCTCAGGAGTGATCACCGACAGGTCCTGGGGACACGACCGCCACAAGCTTGAGCAGACCACCTGCAATGCGACGGGTTCTATGGTGTCGGTCAGTATCCTTGTCGGTCCGCCGGGCCCGAGGATCTCGACCGTCCGCAGATCCCGCACCAGCCGCTCGGCCGCCCCGGGCGCGAACGACCGTCCGGTTCCCTCCAGCGGTGCGCGGATCGCCGTCAGCGCCCGCCGCTCGTCGAAAGGGCCCAGGGAGACCTTTCCGGGCTCCCCCTGGCTCAGCCGCTGCTCGTACGGCAACAGCCGAGCCAGATAGTCCTCACGGATCGTCAGCAACAGCCGCAGATCCTTGTTCCGCTCCAGTGCCTCGACGAGCTGCCGGATGAACAGATCACGGTGCCCTGTCCGGTGCGGGAAATCGTAGAAGAGTTCCTCTGCTTGATCGATGGCGACGAGCAACGGCATGGGATCGCCGTATCGATCCCGCCGGGTGCCGAGGCGATGGAGGAAGTCGCCGACCGTCAGGCCGGACAGCCGCATCGGGGACTCCTCGGGAGCCCATGACGACAACAACGCGAAAGTGAACGGATTGCGCTGCGGCACCGCGGCCATCGGGAAGGCCGACCCATGGGAGAGCCTGCCGATCGGCAGCACACTGACCCGTTCCCCTTCCAGGCGGGGTAGCACACCGGCATGCAGCAACGACGTCTTTCCCACGCCGGAAGGCCCGTACAGAACGGTCAGGCGATGCGCCGGCCAGCGCACGGCGATCTCGATCGTCTCGCTGTCCCTGCCGTAGAAGCGCTCGTGGTCGTGCCGGGTGTAGGACCGCAGACCGACGTACGGCTCCAGGGGAAAGTCATCGGAGGCGGCCGCGGCTGTCACTGCCTCGCCTCACCGCGGGCCGGCCAACTCCTGATCGCGGGAACGATGTGATGTGATGCTCTGCCACAGCCCTCCCGTCGCCGGTCAGATGCCGTTCGGGGAGTCGATGCTCTGATTGAAGCCCGCGATCGGCCCCATTTCATCCTCGTCGACCTCGAGCAGGCGGTGCAGGGCACGCAGAAGGGGCGCGGACTCGATCTTGTCGAGATCCTCCAGAGTGATCCCCGTGACATCGATGAGCCGGCAGGTCTCAGTGAGGCCGTCATCCATATGCACTCCTTGACGTTCTGGGTGGCGCCCCGAGCGGCAGGCCGAGGGATGACTTGCCCTGGCGCTCGTGCTCACATGCGGCTTATGTGCAGACGCGAGACGGGGATCGCGTGGTGAACCTGTGCTGGACCTGCCAAATATCACGACAAACCGAACTTCGGTTTTGGGCCACCCAGAACAGTTTACCGGCCTCTCCGGAAGTCGGCACGACGATAGTTCTAGTGTTTGGTAACCATATGACAGCGAAAGCGAGGTTATCCAAGTACTGTTCGATCGGGAAAGAGTATCTAAGATGTCGATTAGGCGGCGTTAGTTGACGACTGCGGAGGTACCACGTGACGGGTACGCGGTCCGATCCGGCGCGGGGGACACGAGCGCCGCAGGTCTGGGGCAAGGTCCCGGTCAGGAATGTGAACTTCACGGGTCGTGACGAGCTGCTGGAGCGGCTTCACGCGGGGATCGTCACCGATGTGACCGCCGTGGTCCCGCACGCTCTGCACGGGTTCGGTGGAGTCGGCAAGACCCAGGTCTCCGTCGAATATGCGCATCGGTATCAGTCGGAGTATGACGTCGTGTGGTGGATTCCCGCGGATCAGCCCGATCTGGTGAAGTCCTCGCTGGCCGGTCTGGCGCCGCGTCTCGGCATTCCCGCCGTAGCGGGAGGTGGTACGGAGGAGGCGGCGGCCGCGGTGCTCGACGCGCTGCGTCGCGGCGAGCCGTACGATCGCTGGTTGCTGATCTTCGACAACGCCGATCAGCCGGAGGACCTCGCCGACGTCATCCCGCAGGGGCCGGGACACGTGCTCATCACCTCCCGCAACCACCGGTGGCAGGGACGGGTGGAGACCGTCGCGGTCGACGTGTTCAGTCGTGACGAGAGCAAGGAGTTCCTGCGCAAGCGGGCGTCCATATCTCCGGAGGACGCCGAACGTCTCGCTGAGGAACTCGGCGACCTGCCGCTCGCGCTCGAACAAGCCGGCGCATTGCAGGCGGAGAGCGGCATCTCGGTGGACGAGTACCTCCGGTTGCTGAAGGAACGCACGAGCCATCTCCTCGCCGAGAGCAAGCCGTCGGAATACCCTTTGTCCATGACGGCGGCGTGGGCGCTGTCCGTCTCCCAGCTTCATGACAAACTGCCCGAAGCCGTCGACGTATTGCGTTGCTGTGCGTTCTTCGGCCCGGATCCCATCCCGCGTGACGTCTTCCGCAGGTCGGCGGAAAAGGTGGGGGACATCCGGCTGAGGGGCATCCTCGGCAATCCGATACTCCTCAGCAGGGCCATCAGAGAGCTCGGGCGGTTCGCGCTGGCGCACATAGACTCGCAGTCTCGCTCCATCCAGGTGCACCGGCTGGTACAGGCGTTGTTGCGGGATGAATTGAGCGTCGACGAACAGGAGAGGTACCGGCACGAGGTGCACTTACTGCTCGCCGGCGCCGCCCCGGAGGATCCCGATAAGACCGGCAATTGGCGGAGATTCCGGGAGCTTATTCCCCATGTCCGTCCTTCCCGGGTCGCTGATTGCGTCGACGTTCACGTCCGCAAGATGTCCCTCGACATCGTCTACTACCTTTACCGGTCGGGCAACTTCCAGTCCGCCCGGTCGTTCGTCGAGTCGTTCGTCGCGACATGGCAGAAGAACTCAGGAGCGGATCACCCCGATGTGCTGATCGGCAGACGTCACCTGGCCGGCATCGTGCGGGAACTCGGCGCATACGGTACCGCTTACGAGATGGACCGGCTCACGGTGGCGAGGATGACCGACATCCTTGGGAGCGAGAATCGGGAGACCCTCGTCGCCAGCAGCGGCCTGGCGGCCGACCTCCGCGCCGCCGGAGAGTTCCGGAAAGCGCAGGAACTGGACGAGGATCTCCTCGCCCGGCACCGGACCGTGTTCGGCCCGAAGGCTCCGGCCACGCTGCAGATCGTGAATAACCTGGCGGTCGACAACGCGCTGAACAGCGACTACGTCAAAGCCCGGGAGCTTCATCAAGGCGCCCTCAGCGAGCAGAGTTCGAACGACGACGTCAGCGCGTCGGATGTCCTGCATTCATGGAGCGGGCTGGCCCGGGCCGCCCGCCTCTGCGGCGAGGTCGAGGAGGCACGAGACGTGGGGCAGGACGCCCACGCTTACGGCGTGCAGGAACTCGGCCCCGATCACCTGTGGACCCTACGGGCCGCCAAGGACCTGTCCATCGCGGCGCGCAGGGCGGGGAATTTCGAGGTTTCCCTGGAGCGCGCCCGGGACGTGCACGACCGCCTCGAGACGCTCATGGGAATCGACCATCCGGACACGATCGCCGCCGCGAGCAACCTGTCCAACGCGCTCCGCGCGGTCGGTGACGTGGGCGCCGCCTTCCACATCGCGGAGGAGGCGGTGGCCCGATACGAGAGCATCTACGGTGCCGAGCATCCGTACGCCTATGGCTGCGCGACCAACCTCGCGGTGCTGTACCGGCTGAGGGGGGACGCTCCTGGGGCCCGGATCATCAACGAGGCTGCGTTGAGGGGATTGGATACCCGCCTGGGGCGCGATCATCATATTTCGCTCACCTGCGCGGTGAATCTCGCCAGTGATTTGGCCGTTCTCGGAGAAAGCGAAGAGGCGCGGCGGCTGGGCGAGGATACTCTCCGGAGGACCAAGGCGCTTCTCGGGGACGATTACCCCATGACCCTCGCCTGTGCCGCCAATCTCGCCATCGATCTCAGACAACTCGGTGCGGAGGAAGAAGCGTCCAGGCTCATGGAGGAGGCGCGCGCCGGGTATGAGCGGACGCTTACGCTCGGCCATCCCGATGCGAAGATCGCACTCGATTGGGCGCGCCGGATGGATTGCGACTTCGACCCTTTGCCGATCTAGGCCGTCGTCTCCTGGGGGAAGGGGCCAGTCGATCGGCACCCGCAGTGGTGAATGCGCGCGCGAAATCGTGGTACACGCCCGCCCGGTCGGCCTGGCGTACCTTGTCCAAAGTGAGCCGGAGGCCGGCATACAAGATCAGCCAACGGAGCGCGCGCAGCAGGAAAGGGGTCATTGAAAGCAGCAGCCCCAGCCATGGTCCGGCCTGTGTCCACATGACGGCCGCCTTCCTCATTCGATACTGGACCGGCGTTACGAATTCCATGAGACGCACCGTCATGGCGTCCGGCAATGATCTTGATCGACACCGATGCAGATAGGACGGACTCGGTTTACTTTCACGTGGAAAGGCCAGAATGGCCGGAGAATGGCGGACTAGTCCGGACGTTCTCGGACGGGTGTGTGGTGGCGGTCCGTGGTGATCGGAAGGGCGAGGGCGATGCCTTCTGACCAGGAGGAGGAACTCCAGCGCTTCATCGATGACCTGGCCGCGCTGCGTGTCGAAGCCGGAAAGCCGTCGTATCGCGACCTGGAGCGGCACGGACGCGGGCGGTTGATGCGCAGCACGGTGAGCGAGGTGCTGGGGGGCAAACGCAAGTTGCCGCCTTCATGGCCGTTCGTGGAGGCCTTCGTCATGGCCTGCCGTGCCTGTGCCCCGGCGGCCGGTGGTGCCGAGCTCGACGACGAGGAACTGATCGGGTACTGGCGGGAACGCTGGGGAGCGCTTCAGGCGGCCTTGCACGCGAGAGGAGAGGCAGCCGGCAGAGGGGAGGCCGACGCGACCCCGCGGATCCTCGGTGGCGCTCTGCCGGTCAAGGGAATGTTCACCGGACGGGAGCGGCATCTCGACCGGCTCCGGAGGGAGCTCGAAACCCCCGGACGGCGGCCGGTCTGTCTCGTCGGACCCGGTGGGGTAGGGAAGACGCAACTCGCGGCCGAATACGTGGGCCTGTTCGCGTCCTCGTACGAGATCGTGTGGTGGGTCCGTGCCGAGGAAGCGAGTCTCGCCAGGTCGGGTCTGGCCGCTCTCGGCCGGCGGCTCCAGCTCGACATCGAGGATCAGGAGATCATCCCCGGGACGCTGGAAGCCCTGCGTGTCCTCGGCACCGCGACCCCCTGGCTGCTGGTTTTCGACAACGCCGAACAGCCGGAGACACTTCAGGACTTCCTTCCCCACGGGGAGGGACGCGTCCTGGTCACCTCCCGTCACGAACGCTGGGGAGAGGTGGCTTCGACCCTTGAGGTCGGCGTCTTCGAGCGCGAGGACAGCGTCGAACTCCTCCAGCAGCGCGTCCCCGGCATCACGCGCGCGGACGCTGTGCTCGTCGCCGCCGAGATGGGCGATCTGCCGCTCGCCATCGTGCAGGCCGCCGCCTACTTGAAGAAGACCGGATGCCCTCCGGAGGACTACGTCCAGATGGTCCGCTCCTGCACTGCGATGGTGATGGACGACCCTCCGGTGGACTATCCGGTCTCTCTCGCGTCCGCATGGACCATCGCTCTCGACCAGTTGCGCGACACTGCCCCCGACGCCGTCGAACTGCTGTCCCGCTGTGCCTTCTTCGGCCCGGAGTCGATACCACGGCGGTTGCTCCAGGAGGGTGACCTGCCGCTTCCCGGTGATTCGGCTGCCGTCTTCCGCAACCGGCTCCGGGTGAACGGTGCGATCGGGGAGCTCACCAGTTCCGGTCTCATGCGCCTGGACTCCGGCCGGCGTACCTTCCAAGTTCACCGGCTCCTGCAGTCCATGATCCGGCAGAAACTGACGGTGAGTGAAACAACCCGATGCCGGCATGACGTCCATCTCCTGATCGCGGGGTCCGGATGCGGCGATGCGCAGGATTCGGCGAACTGGTCCAAATACGCCGAACTCGTCGGTCACGCGAAGGCATCCGCCATCGCCGAGTGTGACGAGGAAGGGGTGCGCGACTTCGTCTCCGGACTGGTGCGCTATTTCAGTGCGATCGGTGACGAGGAGAGCGTTCGCGACTACGCGAGCACGGTGCCGGAGTCCTCCGAACGGCCCGAGGGGGACGGGCCAGGTGAGCGGGCCGGAGTACGGCCGGACATGTCGCGGGTCGTGCTGGCGCCCCGCGGCAGGCGCATGGTGCACGAAATGGACGAGACGGATTGGGAACGCCTCATCTATCAGGTCACCACGGGTGACTGCACCCCGATCATCGGCGCCCACCTGCATTCCGAGAGGACACGGAGGATGCAGGAGCGAAGCCGTGAGTGGGCACGCGCGCTGGACTTCCCGTTCGCTGATCCCTGGAATTTGGAGGCGGTGCTGGACTTCGCGGTGACCCTCTCCGGCGGTGCGGAGGCGTCGGCCGCCATCATCCATGATCTCCGTCGCGAGTACGAGAGCTGGAACAAGGACGAGATCACCGATCCCCACGCGTTCATGGCCAGCGTTCCCATCTCGGTCTATCTGACGACCGACCACGGTGGGCAGATGACCCGGGCGCTGAGAAGGGTGGGCCGGGAACCCACGACCCGGATCCTTCCCTGGGAGCAGGAGGCGGTGGAGGGAAGCCGTGACGTGTGGCCGACGCCTGAGCGGCCGCTGGTGTGCCATCTGCAGGGTTCCATCGATCAACCCGAGACGCTCATACTCTCGGAGAAGGACAGGATCGACTACACAGGGGAGGTGCGGTGGGGGGAGAACAGGGTCGCTATCGCGGTTCTGGCCGCTCTCACCAGGAACCCGCTGCTCCTGGTCGGCCACAATCCGAGATCCCTCTCTTACCGCCTGCTGCTGTCCTTTCTCCGCTCCCATGAGCCGTCCGTCACGCGGAGGACGCACGTCATGGTTCTGAGCGATCCAGCCCCGGGAGGGATCGGCGCCTCCGCGGCGCGGTATCACCTGGCGCGCATCGAGCAGATGAATCTGCACGCGGCGGTTTTCTGGGGCGACGGCCAGGAGTTCACCCGTGAACTGCTCCGCCGCCTGGAGACGCGCCGTTGACGTCGTCGCTGTTGCGGGCCAGCCAGTGTGTCCTGTGCCCGGCGGCGTCCCGGCGTGCGCGGACGACGGCGGCCGGAGGAACGTCTTCCCGTGCCCAGTCGCGAAGCGTGCGGGTCATGCCGTCGACGAAAATCTTGCCGTGGGCGGTGAGGTGGCCGCTGGAGGCAATGGTGTCGGCGGTCTGCTCGGCGGCCTCACGCCAGCGGCAGAACTCGGCGTTCGCCGCGACGGCCGAGTCGGCGGACTCGTGGTGGCGCTGGCGGCGCCAGAAGCCGCTGACGCCGATGTACGCGTACGCGCCCTGCAACAGGCCGCCGAGAGGCCGCGGGTCTGGGCGCCACGGGGCGTAGTAGCGTCGGCCGGGCGCGGGATGAAGCAGGGGGATGACGTCCAGCAAGGCGGACAGTTTGCCGTGCTGGACCTCATGCGCGAAGGTGAGGGCCATGGTTCTGGCGTCCGGCGGACTGGACAGGGCGATGCTGCCGAACGTCTCGCGGGAGCTTCCGCTGGTCTGATCGTCGGCCAGGGAGTCCAGAGGGGTCAGCACCCGGATGGCCGCGGCGACCTCGTCTGCGATGGTCCAGTGGTGCGTCCGCAGGATCACCCACGCCTCATGGAGCAGTCGCAACCAGCGCTCCACTTCGGAGGCAGGGAGCCGCTCGTTGCTGACGTGGGCTCCGGGCATGCGGTAGGGGTCGAGGTCGTCGATGAGGAGGTGGAGGGAGCGTCCCTTGGCGGTGACGGACAGCCGCCGCAGGCCCTGCCAGCCCGGGGTGTCCTGATGGGGATCGCGGGGCACGAGGACGCGGTATCCGGGCGAGACCACCTCGGCGTCACCGGTGGTGCGGCGGACCAGTGCGGTGGTGCCCGAGGCGGCGGCACGTCCCAGGGAGGGGAGCATGACTCCGCCGTCCTCGACGGGCACCTCGACGGCGAAGGGCTTCCCCGCTCTGACGGCTGCCGCGGCGGCGACCGCGGCCAGACGGGCTGGAGCGTGCGGTGGCGACGGGTCGCCGCGGTCCAGCGCGCGGAAGGTACGCCAAGCCCATGCGCCCACCGCGGGATGGCGGAGTACGGCGTCCGCGGCGGCCGCATGGCATTTCTGCGCGGCGGACAGCAACGTGTAGGCGTCCCGTGCCGCTCCGGCGTCCGGGTGCCTGGCGGTGCGCGCGGCTTCCACCACCCCGCGGAGCAGGAGGAGATGCTTGCTGTACTCGGCACGGGCGAGGAGGCCCACGCTCGCGGCGCCGCCGCCGCCCGCAGCGAGGGCGTGGAAGTGCTCGTCGGGGACGACGTGGTGCGGCGGGCTCATCGACGGCCTTCCGACAGAGTGGCGATGTCGCGCGCGACGGTCTCACGGATGTGGCTGATCAGGCGGAGCAGGTCGGCGCAGTAGACCGAGGGGTTCGCGAATCCGTTGCGGGGGTCGTACCGGTGTGTGTACAGGCCACCACCGCAGGCACGCTTGACGGGGCAGGCCCGGCATTCCGCCGCGAGGGCCTCTTCCCCGATCTGGCGCGCCATGATGGCGGGGTGCTGGAACAGGGCGTCGAACGGGTCACGCGCGACGTGGAAGCCGGTGGCGGGCGCGCCCGGATAGGCGGACTTCAGCGTATCGGTCTGCTCGATGCTGCCGTCGGTCTCGATGACGACCATGCGCGACGGCGCCAGGCCTACCGCCTCGCTGGACGAATCGCCGCCCAGCAGCAGGTGGATGATGTCCGCGAACAGCCGTACCTCGGTCCGGGTGCCTTTGGACCGGTACCAGCGGTCGAAGATGGGGATGAGCCAGTCGGCGTACGGTGTGGCGCGGGGATCCGCGGTCCTGCCCGGCGGTGGAGAGGCCCAATTTCCATGCGGCAGAAGGAAGTCGACCGCAGGCGGGTCGAAATGCACCAGGGATTCGAATGTGGTGAGGGGGTCGTTGCGCAGGTCGACGGTGCACAGGAGGCCGCCGAACAAATGCTGGTAACGCTCGGTGAGCAGTGTCAGGGCCGACAGGACGGCGGAATGGCTACCTCTTCCGTCGGGGTGGCGGCGGTGGAGATCGTGAGCCGCGGCGTCGCCGTCCAGGCTGACGCCCACTCGCACTCCCAGTTCATGAAAAACCTGGAGAAATCGGTCATCGAGTTTGATGCCGTTCGTTTGCAGGCTGACGCCGACACGCACCGCGGGGCCTGCGGCGTCCGTGGTGGAGGTAACGAGGTGCCGTATGTGCTCGACGCCTGCGAGGAGCGGTTCCCCGCCGTGGAGCACAAGGTGGACCGAATTGAGCCGGTGGCGGTGGGCGTGCTCGGCGATCCGGGCCGCGATGTGCGCGATGACGTCATTGGAGATGCGGCGCGGCCGTTGCTTCCAACTCTGGTCCATAGAGTTATAGACGTAGCAATAGCGACATTTCAGGTCGCATCTGCTGTGCATCTTGACGACGAACTGGCGGAACGGCCGAGGGCGCCATCCCTTTGCCGGGCTGGTCCCGCGTACGGACCGCTGAGGGGACATTCGTTCCGGCGGCTCGATGCCCGCTGTCAAGCCCGATCAGCTCCAGTCGGATTCCATTGTGAATCGGTATACCGGCGGAACTCTATTGGTTCGGCGCAGTAGGTGCCAGCACCGGAATCCACCCATCGCGTGGTGTCGGGCCGCCGCCAGGCTTTCTGTCGGCACGACTTGCGGCCGACTCCGTCCCGCTGGTGTGGCTCTTCCCTTGCATGCCTTGACGGCTATATTCCTTGCTGGGCATACTGCCTGCGTGTCCGATGTGATGTGGGCCGTGCTGACCGACGGGAAGCGGCGGGCGATGCTCGAACTGCTGCGGCGGAGGCCGCGGGCGGTGGGGGAGCTGGTGGAGGAGCTCGGGCTGAGTCAGCCGGCTACGTCCAAGCATCTGCGGGTGCTTCGGGACGCGGGTTTCGTGCGGGTGCGGCAGGAGGCGCAGCGGCGCATCTACGTGCTCGATCCGGGGCCGCTGGCGGAGCTGGACGCGTGGCTGGCGCCGTACCGGCGGTTGTGGAACGAGCGGCTGGACGCGCTCGGGCGGCATCTCGACGAGAACGACGACGAGGAGTGAGACATGGATCGCGGGACCTACACGGAGGATCTGGGGCGGCCGGCGGTGCGGTTCCAGCGGACGTACGCGCATCCGGTGGAGAAGGTGTGGGCGGCGGTCGCCACGCCGGAGGGGCTGGCGCACTGGTTCCCGTCCGCGGTGACGCTGGAGCCGCACGCGGGCGGGAAGATCACCTTCTCGGACGACCCGAACGTGGTGGAGTCCACCGGTGAGGTGCTGGTGTTCGACCCGCCGCACCGGCTGGCGTTCACCTGGGCGGGGGACGAGATGCGCTTCGAGTTGGAGGAGGTGCCCGGCGGCTGCCGCTTCACGATGACCAACGTGCTTGAGGCGCGTGACACGGCGGCACGCAACGCCGCCGGGTGGACGATCTGCCTGGTGGAGCTGGAGAAGGCACTGGCCGGCGGGCCGGCCGCGGGGCCGCACGCGGAGACGGCCGTCCCGTGGCGCCCGATCTACGAGGAGTACGTCGCTTCCGGCATGCCGTCCGGCTCCCCCATCCCGGGGGAGTAGCCGGCGAGAACAGCCGGTCCCGGGACACCGTTGCAGGACGGACGCCGCCCAGCCGTGCCGCCTCGGAGGGCGGCGTCCAGGGCCCCGGAGGCGGGGGGTGCGTGTCGTCCGGCATGGGAACGCAAGGCCGCCCCTCGGAGGCGGGCTGCCTGTCGTCCGGCATGGGGCACGGCGGGGGCGGGTTGTTCCCGGGGGCGGGTCAGGTGGGTCCCGACAGGCGGCGTTCGCCGGTGGTGGTGATGACGAAGACCTGCCAGTTGTAGTAGGCGTAGAAGTTGCGCGGGTCGCGTTCGATCTGGCGGGCGTGCAGCGAGACGGCGTCCACGTACGCGTTGGACGGGTTGTAGGCGTGCAGGGCGCGGCGGCGGTCGCCGGGGGCGCCGGAGGCGCGCAGGTAGTTGGCGGCGCCCATGACGGCGTCGCGGACGTCGTGCACGTCGCCGCCGAGGCCGTAGGCGCGCCAGGTCGCCGGCATGAACTGCATGGGGCCCTGGGCGCCCGCGTGGCTCTTGGAGCGGACGCGGCCGAACTTCGTCTCCACGAACATCACCGCGGCGAGAAGCTCCCACTCGACGCCGAAACGGCGCTCGGCCCGCTTGAAGTGGCCGAGCAGCACGTCCGCGGGCAGCGGCGGCTTGACCACGAACGTCGCCTTGCCCTTGAGGGGCACGGCCAGGGCGAGCAGCTCGCGGATGGCCCTGGTGTTGTCCCTGGCCTCCGCGGCGAGCGCCTTGGGAAGCTTGGCGAACGCCCGGTCCGCGAGGTCCCGGTGCCGTGCGGCGTACCGGTAGATGCGCTGCTGGTACAGCGCCTGCAGCTCCACCGTCTCCGGTGGCCGCCCCCGCGCGGCGCCGCCGCTCCGGGTCCAGGCGTCCACGGCCTCGCGCAGCGCCCGGGTCGTGCTGTGCAGCGCCTCGGCCAGCCGCACCGGGTCGCGCGGCACCTCCTCGTCCGGCGCGGGCAACCCCGCGGCCCGCGACGGCGACGCGCTCTCCTGCGGCGCGGCGGCCGTCCGCGCGGACGACGCGGGGGAGGCGGGGGAGGACGCCGGTGGAGGCCCCGTGCGCGCCGCCGGGTCCGCGCACCCGCAGGCCCCGATGACCGCCGCGACGAGCATCACCGCCAGGCCCGCCGTCCCGCGCCCGCGGCCCGCGGACGACCGGCGTCCGGTTTCCCCGTCATGCCGCACGGGCACGAGCTGGGCGGCCGTGTGCGGCCACGCCGGTCGGGGGCCGCTGCCTGCGGAGAGTCGTGGGCGGGGCGGGGCCGGACGGGGGATCGTGGTCGGTGGCCTCATAGGGGCCAACCTACAAGGGCCGTGCGCCGCCGAGCAGGAACTCCTTCACGACCAGTGTGGCGGCGCCGAGGGCGACCGCGTCGGGGCCGAGGTGGCCGAGCACGATGGAGGCCGTCTGGAACGGCTGCGCCAGCGAGTTCTCCTCGACGGCCTTCTTGACCCGGTCGAGCTCGTGCCGCCCGAGCAGCAGGCCCGCCCAGCCGCCGATGACGATGCGTTCGGGGTTGAACAGGTTGATGAGGTTGGCGAGGCCCGCGCCGAGGTACCCGATGGTCTCCTCGATCACCGGCGCGCCCGAGCGGACCAGCTCGGCCAGCACCGCCTGCTCGCCGTCCGGCTCGGCCGGCACCCCGGCCCGCGCGAGGATGCCCTCGGCCCCGATGTACGCCTCCAGGCAGCCCCGGGCCCCGCACCTGCACAACCGCCCGCCGAGCTCGATCTTGGTGTGGCCCCACTCCCCGGCGCTGCTGTTGGCGCCCCGGTACGTGAGGCCGCCGGTGATGACCGCGGCCCCGGCGCCTGAGCCGATGAGCACCACGATGGCGTGCCGCGCCCCGCGGCCGGAGCCGAACCACAACTCGGCCTGCCCCATGGTCTTGGCGCCGTTGTCGACGTACAGCGGCAGCGTGGTGCCCGCGCGCAGCCGGGCGGCGAGCGGCACGGCGTCCCAGCCGAACGCCTGGGCGTGCACCAGCGCGTCGGGCCCGCCCTCCACGATGCCGGGCACGCCGATGCCGACGCCCAGCACCTGCTCCGGCCCGGTGCCGCCGGACGCCATCACCGCGTCGATGCCCGCGAGGATGTGCCGCACCACCAGGTCCACGTGGTGCCGGCCGGGCCGCAGCGTGTACTCGGCCTTGGCCAGCACCGCCATGTCCAGGTCGAACAGCTCCACCCGCACGTGCGTCTCGCCGACGTCCACCCCGATGGCGTGCCCGTAGCGGGGGTTGACCCGCAGCAGCACCCGGGGCCGCCCGCCGTCGGACTCCACCTGCCCGGCCTCGACGACGACCTTCTCGGCCAGCAGTTCCGCGGTGACGTTGCTGACGGACGCCGCGCTCAGCCCCGTGCGGCCGCTGAGCTCCTGCCGGCTGGTCGGCCCGGAGAAGTACAGGGTGCGCAGCAGCGCCGCGCGGTTCTCCCGCCGCAGGTCGCGCACCGTTCTGCGTCCCGGCCCGCCCATGATCGCCTCCCCGCCCTGCGGCCATGGTAGGCCAGCGCCCGCGGCGAAGTCATCAGCGCGGACCGCGGGGTGCGGCGCCCGGCGAACGGGCCGGACGCCGCATCCGGGGTCAGAAGCCGGCGGTGATGCGGGTGAAGTCCCAGTTGCTCTGCGCGACACCGCTGCAGGTGTCGGTGAGGCCGCCGGAGCAGGGACGGTCGCGGTTGACCGACCAGAACGCGAACCGGGTCAGGCCGCGGGCCTTGGCCCAGTCGCGGATCTGGGTCCAGGTGCCGGTGGTGGTGGTCTCCCGCTGGTCGGACAGGCCGTTCATGCCGGAGATGCCCATGCGGGCGTACGCCTGGGCGTCGGTCCAGCCGAACGCGCTCTTGAGTGCGTTCTTCAGGCCCTCGCCGGCGTTGACGGTGGCCTGGTACATGTTGGCGCCGCCGCCGAAGTTGAACGGCATGATCGTGTAGTTGTCGATCGGCACGGCCAGTGCCCGCGACTGGTTGATCAGCCGCACGCCGGCGGCGTCGGGGCCGGTGGTGGTGGTGCCGAACGTCACCGCGATCTTGACGTTCGGGTTGTTCTGCTTGACGATCTTCAGGCCGTTGAGGATGCGGTCCTGCACGGTGTAGTTGGTGAACTCGTCGGAGTTCTCGATGTCGAAGTCCACCACCGCGGGGCCGACCGCGTTGATGACCTGCTGCACGGCGCCGGCGTAAGCCTGCGGCGTGGAGCAGTTGGGGCCGAGCTTGTTGCCCGACCAGCCGCCGAAGGACACCTGCACGCTGCCGCCGGCCGACTTGATGGACGAGATGGTCTGCGCGTCCACGCCGCCGGACAGCGGGCGCTGGCCGTCCCACATGGGGGTGCAGCCGCCGCCGGACAGGATGAACGCCATGGTGAAGGACCGCACGCCGGTGGCGCTCATCACCGAGGTGGCGCTCGGCGGACTGCCCCAGCCCATGTACAGGTACGGCGCGCCCGCCATCTTGCCCGGCGTGGGCGGGGTGGTGCCCGTGGGCAGCGTCCAGCGCTGGTTGGCGCTGGCGTAACAGTCCCAGATCTGCAGGGGCGTGCCGTCGGCGGAGCTCGGGCCGGTGGCGTCGAGGCACTTGCCGAGGGCGCGCAGCGTGCCGTCGCTCTGGGCGGTCCAGACCTGGGCGGCGGTGCCGTTGCAGTCGTAGAGCTGCACCTTGGTGCCGTTGGCGCTGCTGGCGGCGGCCACGTCCAGGCACTTGCCGAGGGCGCGGATCGTGCCGTCGGAGTTGGTGGTCCAGGACTGCGCCGCGGTGCCGTTGCAGGTGTAGAGCTGGATCTGCGTGCCGTTGGCGCTGCTGGCCGCGGCGACGTCCACGCACTTGCCGCCGTAGCCGGTGATCTGGCCGGTGGCCGCGAACGCGGGGGTGAGGCCGGTGGCGGCCACCACCAGCGCGCCGAGGGCCCCGCCGGCGATCAGGCGGGCGAGCGGCCGGCGGGCTCGGGAGAGGACAGGGGGACGCGAAGCGTTCATCGGGGGGTGTCGCTTTCTCGCGAGGGGGTGAGCTTCGGTGCTTCATCCAAGGCCGGGATTAGAGGGAGACACCTCCGTCCGCCGGTGAGCCGGGGGGGCAGCCCCGACTCATAGGAAAGTTTCCTTTTTATTTGATGCCCTGAATTTAACTCGGACCGGCCACCGGCGGTCAAGGGGATCGGTGGGCCCGCTGATTCAGGGCTGGACGGTCCAGCGCTGGTTGGCGCCGGCGAAGCAGTCCCAGATCTGCAGCGGTGTGCCGTCGGCCGAGCTCGGGCCGGTGGCGTCCAGGCACCTGCCGAGGGCCCGGAAGGTGCCGTCGGCGGGACGCGACCAGTTCTGCGCCGCGCTGCCGTTGCAGTCGTAGATCTGCACCCTGGTGCCGTTGGCGCTGTTCGCGCCGGCCACGTCCAGGCACTTGCCGAGCGCGCGGACCGTGCCGTCCGTGCCGGCCGTCCACTGCTGCGCGGCGCTGCCGTTGCAGGTGTAGAGCTGCACCTGGGTGCCGTTGGCGCTGTTCGCGCCCGCGACGTCCACGCACTTGCCGCCGTACCCGGTGATGGCCTTGCCGCCGGAGCCGCCGCCCGACTGGGTGCCCGACCAGGTGAAGGTGGCCGAGGTGCGCGCGGGCAGCGTGTAGGTGAACGACTGGGCGCCCCAGTTGACCTTGAGCGTCTGGGTGCCGCCGGTGGTGTTGTGCGCGATGAGGGCCTTGGAGCCGTCCGGGTTGCGCCACGCCACGTTCTTGACCGCCGCGTTGGCGCTGGACTCGATGCGGACCGCGCCGGGCCGCACGAACTTGGTGAGGTGGCCCATGGTGTAGTACTCGATGGTGTAGTCGACCTGGCCGTGGCGCCCGTCGCCGTTGTGCACGGTGATCAGGCCGCTGCAGGTGCCGCAGCCGCCGTTGTGCGGGCCGCGGTTCTGGTCCACCGCGAGGCTCCACTTGATCCAGCTACGGTCCCAGTTGCGGGTGTAGTCGATCAGGTTGTTCATGTCCTCGGCGTGCTGGTCGGGGATCCAGGTGCCGCCGGAGTGCTCGGTCATGTAGGCGTTCACGTTGGGGTACTGGTTGCGCACCGCCGTCTGCGTGGCGACGTCGCCGCCGTACCCGTGCCAGGCGATGCCGCCGAACAGCGGGTCGTCGCGGATCGCGGCGTCGGCGAGCAGCGGGGCGGCCCAGACGCCGTAGGCGTCCCAGTTCCAGTCCAGCACCAGCGTCTTGGTGGTGATGCCCGCGGCACGGAAGGCCGGCCACAGCGCGTTCTTGACGAAGTACTGCAGGCCGGAGGTGTTCCAGTTCATCGACGGGTAGCCCGCGCAGCAGGTCGGCTCGTTCTGCGGGGTGACGTAGTCGATGCGCACGCCCTGCGCCTGGTAGGCCTGGATGTACCGGGCGAAGTACTCGCCGTACATGCCGTAGTACCGCGACTCCAGCCAGCCCTGGCTCCAGGCGTCGTTGTCCTTCATCCAGGCCGGGGCGCTCCACGGCGAGGCCATGACCTTCAGCGCCGGGTTCAGCTCCTTGGCGCGCCTGGTGAGCGGCAGCACGTCGGCCATGTCGTGCGCGATGGAGAAGCCGTTCAGGTCGCAGCAGGTGTCGTCGAAGGAGTAGCTGAACCGCGCGAGGTCGGAGGAACCCATCGGGTTGCGCACGAAGCTCAGCCCGATGCCGTTCACCGGGTCGAACAGGTTGCGCATGACGGTCTCGCGGGTGCTCGCGCTGAGCGCGCCGCTGCTGTTCATCAGCCACGCGGCGGTGTCGGTGAACGACGCGCCGCCGCCCTCGAACTGCTGGTAGGTGGTGTTCTCGTTGACCGTGACGGTCTGCGACCCCGCCGGGCTGGACGCGGCGAACGCCACCGGCGCCTGCTGCTGCAGCCCGCGGGTGACGTTGCGCCCGCCGGAGTCGGACGTCGTGGTCAGCCAGACATCGACCGGCTCACCCGCGGCCTCGGCGGCGGGAGCCTGCGCCACGCTCACCGTCGCACCGGCCAGTAACAGGGCCGCGGGCAGCGCGAGTCTTAACTTTCTGGACAGGAAGGACATACGGGGTCTCCCTCGGGGATGCGTGAGGAACCTGCCGTACGGCCCTGCCCGGCCGCGAAAACGGGCGTGAGGCAGTGGTAACACGCCCCCAATCGCCGTGCAACGGCTTCGTGGTCCTATTTCAGTACTTGTATCGCGACGTGTACGAAGTCGCCGTGATCTCCTGATGGGCACCACCGGCCCGCGGGCCCTGACGTCTCATAGTGATGTCAGGGCGCGTTTCGCCCTTCACGGGAGCGGAGAGTGCGGCTACCTTCACCGATCAGTGACTACTTCGAAGGAGAGCCGATGCGCCGCACCTCGCGCCGGTGGCCGGTCATGGCCGCCGTGACGGTCGCCCTGGTCCTTCCCCTGACAGGACCGGCATCACCGGCCGCCGCGGACCCCGACCCCGCCGCGCTGGCCAAGTCGATCACCGCCCCGGGGGTGAAGCAGCACCTGCGCAAGTTCCAGCAGATCGCCGACGCCAACGGCGGCACGCGCGCCTCGGGCCGGCCCGGCTTCGACGCCTCCGTCGACTACGTGGCGGGCAAGCTGCGCAAGGCCGGGTACAAGGTGACGGTGCAGCCGTTCGAGTTCCCCTACTTCGAGCAGCTCTCCGTGCCGGTGCTGGAGCGGGTGTCCCCCTCCCCGCGGGTCTTCACGCCCACGCCGCTGTCGGGCACCCCGATCGGCGAGTTCGACACCATGACGCAGTCCGGTTCCGGCGACGTCACCGGCACCCTCTACAACATCGACCTGACGCTGCCGCCGGCCCCCGCGCCGAGCTCCACCTCCGGCTGCGAGGCGAGCGACTTCGCCGGGTTCCCGGCCGGCGGCATCGCCCTGATGCAGCGCGGCACCTGCAACTTCATCGTCAAGGTGCAGAACGCCGTCGCCGCGGGCGCCGCCGGGGCGATCATCTTCAACGAGGGCCAGCCCGGCCGCACCGCCACCCTGCAGGGCAACCTCGGTGTGCCCGTCGGCATCCCGGTGCTCGGCGCCGGCTTCGACGCCGGCCAGAACCTCGCCGCCACGGCCGGCTCGGTGATCCACATGAAGACCGAGACGATCAGCCAGGTCCGCACCACCTACAACGTCCTCGCCGACTCCCGGTGGGGCGACGGCAACAAGATCGTGCAGCTCGGCGCCCACCTGGACAGCGTGCTGGCCGGGCCCGGCATCAACGACAACGGCTCGGGCACGGCGGGCATCCTCGAGGTCGCCCTCAAGCTCGGCGCGCTGCCGACCCGCAACAAGCTGCGGTTCTCCTTCTGGGGCGCCGAGGAGCTGAACCTGCTCGGCTCCACGCACTACGTCGCCACGCTGCCCCCGGCGGAGCTCGCGAAGATCAAGCTGTACCTCAACTTCGACATGATCGCCTCGCCCAACTACGCCCTGCAGGTCTACGACGGCGACAACTCCGACGCCGTGGGCGCGGGCCCCGGCCCCGAAGGCTCCGCCGAGATCGAGAAGCTCTTCGAGAAGTACTTCGACGTCCTGCGCCAGCCGCACATCGGCACCGACTTCACCGGCCGCTCCGACTACGGCCCGTTCATCGCGGTCGGCATCCCCGCCGGCGGCCTGTTCACCGGCGCGGAGGTCCTCAAGACCCCCGAGCAGGCGGCCCTGTTCGGCGGCACCGCCGGCCAGCCGTTCGACGGCTGCTACCACCAGTCCTGCGACACCATCGCCAACATCAACGACAAGGCCCTGGCCCTGAACACCGGCGCCATCGCCACCGCCGCCGTCGTCTACGCCTACAGCGGCGACCTCCCCGGCCCCGACACCCGCCCCGCCGCCACCGCCCTGCGCACCCAGCCCACCACCGACGACCACCACGACGACCACCACGGCGTACACCACTGAGAACAAAACGGCCGGGCGGGGCGTCTCACGACCATGAGACTCCTCCGCCCGGCCGCCCGCCACGCCGGTGCCGTGCTCGTCTGCGGGCTCGCCCTCACCGCCTGCGGCGCCGTCCCGCCGACCGGCTCCCCGGCGACCGCAGGCCCGTCCGGCGGGTCGAGCCCGTCCGGCACCGTGAGCCCGGCCCACCGGTGGCCGGACACCCTGGTGACGGACCCGGGCGTCGTGTCGGTCGCGGCGCGGGGAGTGCCGAGGGGCGAGGGCGGCACGCTGCCGGACGACGTCAACGGCGACGGCTACCCCGACGCGGTCATCATCTCCGAGCGCGCCGACGCCGACGTCTTCCTCACCGTCCTCTACGGCTCCGCGAACGGTCTGAACCCGGAGCGGCGGACCGTCGTCACCCCCCTGAACTGGGTGGTGTGGCAGGGCGGCACCAGCTGGCGGTACCGGCGGCCGGACACCGCGGACCTCGACGGCGATGGATTCGCCGACATCCCGATCCTGATCGGTGCCCAGGGTGACGTCCCCGCGGTACGCGTGCTCTGGGGCGGCCCCGGCGGACCCGTGGCCGGGGGACTGTCGCCCGCGCTGCCGGTGCCGGACCCCGGAAGGACCACCTACGACTGGCCCGCCACCGGGGACTTCGACGGCGACGGCCGCGCGGACCTGGCGTTCGGGCAACAGGGCGCCACGTCCCAGGCAGACGGCGGGTACGCCGTGCTCCACGGGCCGTTCGGCAGGGACGGAGGGTGGCGCGACACGGTCACCCGCGTTCTCGGGAACGTCTCGTGGGTCGCCGCGGACACGATCGCGCCGGGCCGCGCGACCGGGCTGGTCGCCCACAGGGGTGACGACGGCGAGCAGACCGGCGGTTTCCACCTCCCCACGCTCTCCGGCGGGCAGGCCCACCCGTTCGGCCCCGGGAACGCCGTCGCCTTCGGCGACTTCGACGGCGACGGCCTGCGGGACCTCGCCGTCGGCGACGACGGGGGCCGCAACAACGAGCCGGGGTACGAGACGCTCGGCGCCACGCACGCCGTCACGCTCCACTACGGCCGCGCCCCCGGCGTCCCGGTGCCGATCCCGGTTCCCGGCATCCGCGGCAAGCTCACCGCCGCCGACTTCGACGGCGACGGCCGCGACGACCTGGCGCTCCAGACCGGCGACCACGTCGAGCTCCGCGTGAACGGCCTCACCGAGACCCGCGACCTCGGCACCTTCCGCTGTCCCCGCGGCACGGGCCTGATCTCGCGCGCGGTGGCAGTGCGCGCCGGCGACTACGACCGCGACGGGCGCGCCGAGCTGCTGGTCAACTGCTGGGCCAACTGGACCGGCCAGGACCCCAAGCGGTGGTGGGTGTGGGACCCGGACGGCCCTGGCCTGGCCTTCGACACCACGGGGTTCACGTCCTGACCGCCACACGGGGAGACCGGCGGAATTCGTGTTCCGTTAGTGTCCGGAAGCGGCGCGCCCGTTCGTCATCAGGGTGAGTCCGCGACACAGGGGAGCGAAGATGAAGTACATGATGTTCGTGTGCAGCGACACCGAGCCGGACACCGACACGGCCGACCTGCCCGACATCCATCTGTGGGTGTCCCGGAACGACGCCGCGGGGCGCCGCCTGGACGGCAGTGTGCTGGCGCCGACGTCCGCGTCCACGACGGTCCGGGTCCGTGAGGGGAAGCTGCTGGTCTCGGACGGGCCGTTCGCGGAGAGCAAGGAAGTGATCCTGGGGTACGACCTGCTGGAGTGCGCCGATCTGGACGAGGCGATCGAGGTGGCCCGGAGCCACCCGATGGCCAGGCAGGGGCGTCTGGAACTGCGCCCGCTGGCCGAGCTCGGTGACTGACGGGGTGACCAGGTCGCTCGCCGCCGCGACGGCCGAGGCCGTCGCGGCGGCGAGCGCCGACTCCTGCCCTCGGATCGTCGCCACGCTGATCAGGGTCACCGGCGACTGGACACTGGCAGAAGACTGCGCCCAGGAGGCGCTGGCGCTCGCCCTGCAGCGGTGGCCCCGGGAGGGCGTCCCGGGCAATCCGGGCGGCTGGCTGATGACGGTGGCCCGCAACCGTGCGATCGACGTGCTGCGCCGCGCGTCGGCCGAACGACGCAAACTGGCCGAGCTGGCGGCGCTCGCGGACGCCGGGCCGGCCCAGGCCCCGGAGGAGGGGGAGGTCGTGGACGACCGGCTGCGGCTCGTCTTCACCTGCTGCCACCCCGCGCTCCCCTTGGAGGCGCGTGTGGCGCTGACACTGCGGACCATCTGCGGCGTGCCCACCGCCGACATCGCGCGGGCCTTCCTGGTCACCGAGTCCACCATGACCCGCCGGCTGACCCGGGCCAAGACGAAGATCGCGGACGCGCGCATCCCGTACCGGGTGCCGGCCGGCCGGGCGCTCGCCGAGCGGCTGCCCGGAGTGCTCGCGGTGCTCTACCTGCTGTTCACCCAGGGCTACAACGCCGACGGGGAGCCCGCGTTCGCCGACGAGGCGATCCGCCTGGCCCGGCTCCTCCAGCGGCTCATGCCCGGGGAGAGCGAGGTGTCCGCGCTGCTGGCGCTGTTCCTGTTCCAGCACTCGCGGCGTGCCACCCGGCGCGACGCCCGCGGCGACCTGGTCGCCCTGGACAAGCAGGACCGCAACCGCTGGGACCACGCGGCCGTCGCCGAGGGCCTGCACGTCCTCGCCGGGGTGCGGGAGGACGGACCGTACGCCGTGCAGGCCCGCATCGCCGCCTGCCACGCCACCGCCCCGTCCGCCGGGACGACCGACTGGCCGGCGATCGCCGGATGGTACGACCGGCTCGCCGCGATCCAGCCGTCCCCGGTCGTCGAGCTGAACCGCGCCGTGGCGCACGGTTACGCCCACGGCCCCGAGGCCGGCCTCCGCCTGCTCGACGCGGCACGCGCCGGCGGTGCCCTGGACGGCTACCCGCTCGCCATCGCCGTGGAGGCCGACCTCACCGCCCGCCGCGGCGACCGCGACCGTGCCAGCACCCTGTTCCTGCGCGCCGCCGCCGCCACGCACTCCGTACCCGAGCGCCGCGCCCTGCTGGCCCGCGCCGACGACCCGTTCGCGTAGGGCGCTACACCGGGGAGGCCGGCACGACCATGTCGAGATGGTGGTCGAGGACGCGCAGCGCCTGTGCCGGGGAGTGGTGGCCGAGCAGCAGGTCCGACGCCAGGCCGTCGGTCAGGGCGAGCAGGGTCTCGGCCGTGAGTTCCGCCTCGGCGGGAGCGACGTGGCCGGCCGCGCGGAGCAGGCGGGTCACCGCGGAGGTGAGCCCGGCGCGGCCATGGCGGTACAGGGCGGCCGTCCCGGGGTCGTTGAGCGCGCGGATGAACAGCGCGACCCCGACCAGGGTCTCGTCCCGGCTGCCGGGGTCGAGCGGCAGCAACGCCGTCAGGACGGCGCGCAGCGTGTGCCGGGGGCCGGCGGCCCGGGGGAGGGCGGCGACGCTCTGCCTGACCCGTTCCTCGATGCGTTCGCGCAGGTGCCTGGCCGTGAACGCGAGCATGTCGTCCTTGGCGGCGAAGTAGTGCTGGACCAGGCCGATGGACATGCCGGCCTCCGCCGCGACCTCCCGCATGCTCACCGATTCCAGCCCCCGGGCGGCGGCGATGCGCCACAACGCCAGGGAGATCCGGCGGCGGCGCTCGTCGTGGTCCACCTGTTTGGGCATCGTCCCCCTCCTCGCTCGCCTCATTTTTATCATATGATCGTATGGTGAAAGGAGGTGGCGATGCCTCGTCCACGAGTGGGGCGGTTCGTCACGCCCGCGGCCGAAGCGGAGTACCGGCGGGTCTACCAGGCGGGCCTGGCCGCACTGCCCCCGCCCGCCGAGACACGCGACGTGCCGACACGCTTCGGGCGGGTGCGCGTGTACCGGTTCGGCGACGGCGACGGCCCGCCGCTGGTGCTGCTGCACGGCAGGGCCGCGACCAGCGTCATGTGGCTGCCCAACCTCGCGGCCCTCGCCGAGCGGCGCCGCGTGTACACGCTCGACCTGCTCGGCGAGGGGGGCCTCAGCGAGCAGACGGCGCCCATCGGCGGCCCCGACGACCAGGTCGCCTGGCTCACCGCCGTTCTCGACGGGCTCGGCGTCGGGACGTGCCACCTGGTGGGGGTGTCGATGGGGGGCTGGCTGGCCTGCGCCCAGGCGGTGCGCGCACCCGGGCACCTGGTGTCCCTCACCCTGCTCGACCCGGCCTGCACCCTCGGACGTGTCCCCTTCGAAGTGGTCCTGCGCACCATCCCGGCCGCCCTGCCCTTCACCGCGAGCTGGGGCATACCGAGCTTCGCGCGATGGGTGAACGGGGGCGAGCCGGTGCCGGACGACGACCCGGTGGCCCGGGTCATCAGCGCGAACCTGCGCCACTACCGCATCGCCCTGCCGCCCCCCGCGTACCCGGCGGACGATGATCTCCGCTCCATAACGGTCCCCACGTTGGCGGTGGTGGCCGGCCGCAGTGTCATCCACCACCCCCGCGAAGCCTTCGAACGCGCCCAGGCCCTCATCCCGCGTGTCCAGGCCGAGCTGTGGCCGCACGCCACCCACTCGATCGCGGGCCAGTGCGCCGCGGAGGTCAACGCCCGGGTGCTGGCCTTCACCGCCGGCGTCGACGCGTAAGCCGGACGGCACGGCGCGGATGGCCCGCCTCGTCCGCGGGCTCGGCGACGTCCGCCGGGAACGCCGCGGGTGACGCATGCGTGGCCGGAGTTCTCATCCGGAACGTGAGTGACGCCGCTGGAGCGGGCGCGGCTGGTCCGGCCGTCACGGTGGTCGTGCCGGTCCCGTCAGTCGTGCGTCAGCGCTCACAGCACGCTCCCGCCATCCCACCTCCTGTCGATGCCGTCCGGCTGAGGAACGCCGTCGTGTGACCCCCGCCGATGCCGCACGTGCCGCCGTGCGGCATCGGGGTGCTTCGTCAGGCCCTGCGTCGTCGAAAGTTTCGGATGAGCCGCCGATAGTTATTTGGGACTATAAAGACGCCGTGTTCGCAGGGTCAAGCCCGGTGGTTACGGAGAACACGGATCACGAGGGTTCCGTGCCGGATCGGATCGCCGTCAGCCGTCCACCGGGTGAGGTCACGGTGCGCCACGGTGCGGTGCCGCGCGGTGGCCGGACCGGTGTCTTGACGGATAGTGGTGGTGATCCTAAGGTGAGCGCAAACATGGGATGTTAAGGGCTAGTTACAGGTGTTGTGCCGCCACCAGGTAGCCGTCCGGGGCAATATCGACGACCTCACCTTGGAGCCGACATCATGCTGAGATCCGCACCCCCCGTTTTGCTTGTCCTGGCTCTGGCCCTGACCGGATGTTCCAGCGGTTCCGCCACGCCCGAAGGCCAAGGAACCAACAGCAAGAACTTCGAGTTCTGGTCGTTCACCGGCATCGACCAGAAGAGGGACGTCGAGGACTACGAGAAGGCCAACCCCGGTGTCGACATCAAGCTGACGGAGGTCGGCGGCTCCCAGGAGACCGCGCAGGCGCTCACCACGGCGCTCGCCGGCGGCAAGGTGCCCGACCTCGTCCTCATCCAGGGCGACGACCTCCCGAAGTTCGTGGAGCAGCCGCAGAACTTCCACGATCTGCGGTCGCTGGGCGCGGACAAGATGGCCGGCGACTACCTCGACTGGGTGTGGAGCCAGAGCGTCGGCGCGAACGGCGAGGTCATCGGGGTGCCGACCGACGTCGGTGGCATGGCCATGGCCTACCGCAAGGATCTGTTCGCCGAGGCCGGCCTGCCCACCGACCGCGAGGAGGTGGGCAAGCTGTGGCCGACGTGGGACGCTCTCATCGAGACCGGCAAGAAGTACACGGCCAAGACCGGCAAGGCCTTCCTGGACAACGCGAACACCAGCATCTTCTACCAGGCGTCCAACCAGGGCCCGCAGAAGTTCTACGACAAGGACCGCAAGCTCGTCTACGCGACCAGCAAGCAGGTCAAGGACGCCTTCGACTACTCACTCAAGGCGATACAGGCGGGCATCACCGCCAAGCTGGGCTCGTTCACCGAGGGGTGGAGCGCCGCCATGAAGAAGGGGGACTTCGCGGCGATCGCGGCCCCGTCGTGGCTGCTCAACCAGATCCGCAACAACGCGCCGGACACCAAGGGCAAGTGGGACATCGCCACGATCCCCGGGGGGGCCGGCAACTGGGGTGGCAGCTACCTCGCCATCCCGAAGAACGCGAAGAACCCCCAGGCCGCGTGGCGCTACATCACGGCCACGCAGTCACCGAGCGCCCAGCTCGCTCACTTCGTCAAGGTGGGCTCCCTGCCCACGACGCCGTCGGTGTTCAAGGACCCGCAGCTCACAGGTAAGAAGGACCCCTTCTTCTCGGACGCGCCCATCGGAGTGATCTACACCAACTCCCTGCTCGGCCTCGAGCCGTTCTACATCGGCCCCGACAGCGGCGCCATCGGCCAGGAGCTCCAGAACGCGCTGATCAACGTCGAGCAGGGCAAGGGTGACCCGGCGGCCGCCTGGACCTCCGCCCTGAACAACGTCAAGACCGCGATCGGCCAGTGACCCTCGGGTGGTACGCGCCGTGGCGCCCGGTCACCGGGCGCCACGGGGGAGAAAGAGACAGCTCGTGACGACCGCACAGACCGTCCGCACGACACGTCCGACGCCGCCGATCGCCACCTTGGTGCGGCGGCATCTCGGCGAGCGGCTCGCGCCGTACGCCTATATCGCGCCCTTCTTCCTGCTTTTCGCGATCTTCGGCCTCTTCCCGTTCCTCTTCACCTTCTACGTGGCCCTGTTCGACTGGAACCCGGTCGGGGACCACATCTACATCGGCGCGGACAACTTCACCCGCCTCCTGGACGACCCGCGGTTCTGGAACGCCGTCTACAACACCATCGGCATCTGGTTGCTCTCCACCGTGCCGCAACTGCTGGTGGCGCTCGGCCTCGCCCATCTGCTCAACCACACCCGGCTGCGCTTCGCCACCTTCTTCAGGATGTCGATGCTCGTGCCGTACATCACGTCGGTCGCCGCCACCGCGATCGTCTTCGCGCAGATGTTCGACCGCGACTACGGCCTGCTCAACTGGCTGCTCGGCCTGCTCGGGTTCGAGCACATCGACTTCGTCTCCTCGACGTGGGGGAGCTGGGTGCTCATCGCCACGATGGTGACATGGCGATGGTTCGGCTACACGGCGCTCCTCTACCTGGCCTCCCTGCAGGCCGTTCCCCGGGAGATCTACGAGGCGGCCTCGGTGGACGGCGCGAACGGCTGGCGGCAGTTCCTGCACATCACCGTGCCGTCCCTGCGTCCCGTGATCGTCTTCACCATCGTGACCTCCACCATCGGCGGCCTGCAGATCTTCGCCGAGCCCCTGCTGGTCGCGCGTTCCTCCCTCACCTGCGGGGCCGTCCGGCAGTGCCAGACGCTCACCCTCTTCCTCTACGAGCAGGGCTTCGGCCGGTTCGAGTTCGGGTACGGCGCGGCGATCGGCGTGGCGCTCTTCGTCATGATCGTCGCCCTCGCCGCCGTCAACTTCTTCCTCTCGACGCGCACCAGGGCGGAGCGATGATGACGACGACCCAGACACCCACGAGTGACGTCGTCGCGCCGGCCCGGCCGCCGGTGTCCCGGGGTCGCGTCGGCCGTGTCCGGTGGTGGGCCTACCTCCTGCTGATCATCGCCGCGTTCGCCTGCCTGTTCCCGTTGTACTGGATGTTCGTCGTCGCCACGACCGACACCGCCGCCGCGACGAAGTTGCCACCGGAGATCCTGCCGGGTGGGAACTTCTTCAAACTGGCCAATCTGGTCTTCACCACGGTCCCGTTCGTGCAGGCGTTCCTGAACAGCGTCATCGTCGCGGGGGCCATCGGGGTCGGGCACGCGATCCTCTGCTCCCTCGCCGGCTTCGCCTTCGCCAAGCTGAGGTTCCGCGGGCGCAACACGTTGTTCGTGCTTCTCGTCATCACCATGACCGTGCCGACTCAGCTCGCCGTCATCCCGCAGTACATGATCATCTCCTGGCTCGGCTGGGTCGACACGCTCCAAGCCCTCGTCGTGCCGGGGCTCGCCAGCGCGTTCGGCATCTTCTGGATGAGACAGCACATCTCCTCCACGATCAGCGACGAGCTCCTCCAGGCCGCCCGGGTGGACGGCGCCAACTCCTGGCAGATGTACTGGAGGATCATCTTCCCCATCGTCCGTCCCGCGGCGTTCGTCCTCGGGCTGCTGGGGTTCGTCACCGCGTGGAACGACTTCCTGTGGCCGTTCATCGTGCTGAAGTCGCCGGAGATGTACACGGTGCAGATCGCCATCAAGGCCCTGCAGAACAGCTTCGCCATCGACCTCGGCCTCGCCATGTCCGGCTCGTTCCTCGCGACGATCCCGCTGCTCCTGCTCTTCGTCGTGGTCGGCCGCAGGATGGTGTCGGGAATCATGGACGGCGCCTTCAAGGGCTGAGGAGCACTGCCGCGCCACGCACCTGAAACCTTTCCGGGCCGGGAGCTGAAAGTTTCGTCGTCAGGCCGGCCGAGGGTCGCCGCGTGCCTGGTCAGAGCGGTGCCGCGAGCGGGCTGAAACGTTTCCTTGCTCCTCCGAAACCTTGCTGAGACGATCACGGTCCATCGGCCACGGCGTCGCCGGGGCGGTCACTCCCGGCTCCCCGGAGACCGCCCGGCGTACCCCTGGGTGAACACCGCCCTTCGGGCACCTGTGCTGCGCGGGAAGGAACGAGCATTCATGTCGAGGACCTCACATGTGATCGGCGGCCTGATCGCCGGGCTGGCGCTGTTGCTGGCGGCGGTGTTCGCGCCGGGGGTGGCCGGCGCCGAGTCCAACGGCGGCGTGCGGGTGATGCCGCTCGGTGACTCGATCACCGACGGCTTCAACGTGCCGGGCGGGTACCGGATCAACCTGTGGCAGAGCCTGGTCTCGGGCGGCTACCGGGTCGACTTCGTCGGGTCGGGCTTCAACGGCCCCTCCAGCCTGGGGGACCACGACCACGAGGGCCACTCGGGCTGGCGGATCGACCAGATCGACGCCCAGATCGTCAACTGGCTGCGCACCTACACGCCGCGCACCGTGCTGCTGCACATCGGCACCAACGACATGTACAACTCCAGCGGCGCGCCCGCCCGGCTCGGCACCCTGCTCGACCGGATCTTCAGCACCGCGCCCGACACCTATGTGTTCGTCGCGACGATCATCCCGATGAGCGGCAGGGACAACGAGGTCCGCGGTTTCAACGCGGCCATCCCGGGCCTGGTGCAGACCCGCGCCAACGCGGGCCGCCGCATCTACCTGGTCGACATGTACAGCCGCCTGACGACCTCCGACCTCGCCGACGGCGTCCACCCCAACGCCGGCGGCTACAACAAGATGGCCGCCGCCTGGTACAGCGCCCTTCGTTCCGTCCCCGGCAGCCTCGAAGGCGGTTCGCCGACCCCCACCGCGACCCCCACCGTCACCCCCACGGTGACCCCGACTCCCACCCCGACCTCCGGGACCTCGTTCCGGCTGCGTAACGAAGGCGCGGGCCGGTGCGTGGACTCGCCGAACAGCGCCACCGCCAACGGCACCCAGCTCCAGGTCTACGACTGCCACACCAACGCCAACCAGAGGTTCACCCACACCTCCGGCCGGCAGTTGCAGCTCCTCGGCAAGTGCCTGGACGTGCCGACCGGCGGGGGCTCGGGCACCCGCATCCAGCTCTACGACTGCCACACCGGCACCAACCAGCAGTGGGTGTTCAACTCCAACGGCACGGTGACCAGCGTCGCCAACAACCTGTGCCTCAGCGTCACCGGCACCGGAAACACCTCCGGCGTGACCGTCGCCACCTGCAACGGCCAGGCCACCCAGCGGTGGACCAGGGCGTAAGCCGGGTCGCGCTAGCCCAGGCGGTACCCCACCCCGGGGGTCGTGGTGATGACCCCCGGGGTGCCGAGTTTGCGGCGCAGGCGGCCGATCGTCACGGTGACGGTGTTGGTCAGCGGGTCGGCGTGTTCGTCCCAGACCTGTTCCAGGAGGTCCTCCGTGCTGAGGAACGCGGGGGCGGCGCGCAGGAGGGCCTCCAGCAGGGCGAACTCCTTGACCGAGAGGTCCAGCAGGCGGCCGTCGCGGGTGACGGTGCGCCGCAGCGGGTCCAGTTCGATGCCGGCCGCCTTCAGGACGCGGGGGCGGGCCTGGGGGCGGCGGCGGGCCAGGGAGTGGATGCGCAGGACCAGCTCGGGGAAGTGGAACGGCTTGGCGAGGTAGTCGTCGGCGCCGAGGGTGAGGCCGCTGACGCGGTCGCCGGGGGAGCCGGCGGCGGTGAGCATCAGCACCATGACGCGGCCGTCCCTCTCGGTGATCATCTGGCAGAGGGTGTCGCCGTGGATGCCCGGCAGGTCGCGGTCGAGCACCACCACCTCGTAGGCGTTGACGTCCAGCTTCGCCGCGGCCTCCAGCCCGTCGTGCGCCACGTCCACGGCCATGCCCTGGTCGCGCAGCCCTTCGGCGAGGACGGCGGCGAGCGCGCGGGCGTCCTCGACGACGAGCACCCTCATGACCTGCTCCCGGGACCCGCGGGTGTCCCCGTGCCGGTGCGCGCGTCCGGCCGCCTCACGCCCGGACCTCCGCCCGCGCCAGGGGGAGCGCGACGGTCACCCGCAGCCCGCCCTCGGGGCGGGCCGTCAGCTCCAGGGTGCCGCCGTGGGCGGTGGCGACGGACGCGACGATGGACAGGCCGAGGCCGGAGCCGGTGTCGGAGCCGGTGCGGTCGGCGCCGAGGCGGCGGAACGGCTCGGACAGCAGGGCGACCTGCGCCTCGTCGAGCGGCTCGCCGCCGGACTCCACGACCAGGCGGGCCGTGCCGTCCCCGGCCGCGGTGGCGACCCTGATCCAGCCGCCGTCCTCGTTGTGGGTGATCGCGTTGTCGATCACGTTCCCGGCCATGCGGGACAGCAGCGTGCGGCTTCCCCGCACCCAGGCGTCGCCGCGCGTGTCGTCGTGGACGGTGAGGTCACGGGCCGCGATGTCGGCGGCGCGTCCGGCCAGCACCTCGCCCGCCACGCCGCCGAGCGAGACCGGCGCGTCGCCCGGCAGGTCGCCGTGCTGGGCGCGGGCCAGGGTGAGGAAACCCTCCAGCAGCCGGTCCACCTGGTCCAGCTCGGTGCGCAGCCGATCGGCCAGCGTCACCGTCTGTGCCGGGACCGGGCCGGGCTTGGCCACCGCCACGTCCAGGGACGCCCGCATCGTCGCCAGGGGGGTGCGCAGCTCGTGGGAGGCGTTGGCGACGAAGCGGCGCTGGGCGGCGAAGGACGCCTCCAGCCGTTCGAGCAGCTCGTCGATGGTGTCGGCGAGGTCCTTCACCTCGTCGGCGGGCCCCGGCACGGCCAGCCGTTCGTGCAGGTTGTCCGCCGAGATGCGCCGGGTGGCCGCCGTGATCGTCCTGAGCGGCCGCAGCACCCGGCCCGCCACGACCCGCCCGAGCCCCGCCGACACCAGCCCCATGACGGCGAGCGCGAGCAGCGAACCGACGAGGAGCTGGCGCGACTGCGCGGCGTGCAGGCCCTCGAGCTGCGCCTGGAGCTGCGCGACATGCCGTAGCGCCGCCTCCGGCTGGGGCGGCTGCGGCTGCGGCGCGACCGTGGTGCTGCCCATCGCTCCCATGCCGAACAGGTTGGTGATGATCAGCAACCCGGCGCCGGACAGCAGGAACAGTCCGCCGTACAGCGCGGTGAACCGCACCCGTACGGTGCGGGCGGGCAGTCTCATCGGTCGTCTCCCCAGAGGTCGTGCTGGGTACCAGCATGCCGGGTCCCGCCTAACAGGGGCATGACAGCGGCCGTTCTGCCGTCGTTACCGGCATGTCCGTAGAAATCCTCGTCATGGAAGCGACCATCGAAGTCAACGGCCTGCGCAAGCGCTACGGCCCCGCCGTGGCCCTGGACGGCATGTCCTTCACCGTGCGGCCCGGCCACGTCACCGGGTTCGCCGGCCCCAACGGCGCCGGCAAGTCCACCGCGATGCGGATCATCCTCGGCCTGGCCGCGCCCGACGCCGGCACCGCCCTGATCGGCGGCAGGCCGTACCGGAGCCTGCGCCGGCCCCTCACCCACGTCGGGGCGCTGCTCGACGCGGGCGCCCCGCAGCCGTCCCGTAAGGCGCGTGACCACCTGCTGTGGCTGGCTCACTCGCAGGGCCTGCCCGCGTCCCGGGTGGACGAGGTGCTCGGCCTCGCGGGGCTGGGGGAGGTGGCCCGGCGCAGGACAGGCGGCTTCTCCCTGGGCATGCGGCAGCGGCTCGGTGTCGCGGCGGCCCTGCTCGGCGACCCGTCCGTGCTCGTGCTCGACGAACCGTTCAACGGCCTGGACCCCGAAGGCATCGTGTGGATGCGCGAGTTCCTCACCGACCTGGCCGCGCGGGGGCGGGCCGTGCTGGTGTCGAGCCACCTGATGAGCGAACTGCAGGACGTGGCCGGCCACGTGGTGGTCGTCGGCCGCGGCCGGGTCCTCGCGGACGCCACGGTCCAGGACCTGCTGGCCACCGCGTCCGCCGGCCGCGTGACCCTGCGGACCACCTCCCCGGCCGAGGCGCTCAGAGCGCTGGCGGCCACCGGCGCCACCGCGACCACGTCCGCCCCCGGCACGCTGGACGTCTCCGGCCTCACCGGCGAACGGATCGTCGCCGCGCTCACCGCCCACGAGGTGCCGTTCTCCGAGGTCACCCCCCACCGGGCGACGCTGGAGGAGGCGTACATGGAGCTCACCGCCGACGCCGTCCAGTACCGCGCCGCCGCGCCGCACGAGGGAGCGTCGCGATGACCCGGCGACACCCCGCCAAGGGGTTCACGACCGCCGGCCGTGACGGCGCGATGATCTGGTTGCTGCGCGCGGAGTGGACCAAGTTCCGTACCGTCCGCGGGTGGGTGGCCGGCATGCTGGGGGCGGCGGTCGTGTTCGTGGCGCTCGGCGTGCTGACCGCGGCGAGCAGTCACACGACGTGCGGCGCCGGTGCGGTCGAGGTGGCCTGTCCCGTGCCGCCGCTCGGGCCGGAGGGCGGGGCGGTGGACGACACGTTCCTGTTCGCGCACCGCGCCCTCACGGGGGACGGCGCCATCACGGCCCGGCTCACCGGCATGACCGGCGTCATCACCTACCCGCCGCCGGACCACGACGAGATCGTCCCCGGCCTGGTGCCCTGGGCCAAGGCCGGGGTCATCGTCAAGGCGGACACCCGCCCCGGTTCGTCGTACGCGGCCCTGATGCTCACCGGGAAGCACGGCGTCCATCTGCAGCACGACTTCACCCACGACACCGCCGGCCGCCCCGGAGGCGTCTCGGCGGCGTCCCCCCGCTGGCTCCGCCTGGTCCGCGCCGGAGGCACGATCACCGGCTACGAGTCCACCGACGGCACCCGCTGGACCAAGGTCGGCACCGTCCGCCCCGCCCGCCTGCCCGGCACGGTGCGCGTCGGCCTGTTCGTCGCCTCCCCCGGCGACCTGACGGTGAAGCCCGGCGGCGTCTCCCAGGTCCGCTTCACCCAGACCACCGGCGTCTTCGACAACGTCACCACGCAGGGCGCCGCCGGCGCGTGGCGCCACGAGGAGGTCGGCGGCGACGAGGCGATGACCGACTGGGAGCGTTACCACCGCCCCGCCGGCGTCCGTGAGGCCGCCGGCACCCTCACCGTGACCGGCTCAGGCGACATCGCCCCCAAGACCGACGGCCGCCGCATCGAACAGACCCTCGCCGGTCTTCTCCCCGCCCTGATGCTCGTGATCGTCGTTGCGACGCTCTTCACCACCACCGAGTACCGCCGCGGCCTGATCCGCGCCACCCTGCTCACCACCCCCAGCCGCACCCGCACCCTGGCCGCGAAGACCGCCGTCCTCGCCGCCGTCACCTTCACCTGCGCCCTGGCCGCCACCGCCGTCACGATGCCCCTGGCCACCCGCGTCCTGCACGCCGGCGGCAACATCCTCCTCCCCGTCCCCGCGCTCACCGAACTGCGCGTCACCCTGGGCATGGCCACCGCCTTCGCCCTGGCCGCCACCCTCGTCGCCGCCCTCGGCACCCTGTACCGCCGCGCCGCCCCCACCGTCACCACGGCCTTCGCCCTGCTGGTCCTGCCCTACATCCTCTCCGTCGTCCTCCCCGACACCCCCGCCCGCCTCCTGCTGACCCTCACCCCCGCCGCCGCCTTCGCCGTCCAGCAAACCGCCCCCGAATACCCCCAGGTGACCGCCTACTACGCCCCGTCCGGCGGCTACTTCCCCCTCCCGCCGTGGGCCGGCCTCACCGTCCTGGTCGCCTGGACCGCCGCGGCCCTGGTGACCGCCGCCCTCCTGCTCGACCGGAGGGACGCGTGACCGGCGCGGAACACGTCCACCCAGGTCATCGCACCAGCTCGAACCACACGACCCGCCCCGGGCAGGTGTCGTACCACCCCCACGCCGACGAGAGCCGCTGGACGAGCCACAACCCCCGCCCGCCCTCGCAGAACAGCGGGACCTCCACCGGCACCTCAGGGATGGGAGCGGCCGACCCCGCGTCCGCCACCTCGACCCGCAGCACCCCCGCACCCTCGTAGACCCGCACCCGCACCACGCCGTGCGGCATCCGCCCCGAGTCGGAATGCCGCACGGCGTTCGCCGTCAACTCCCCGACCATCAACTCCACGTCGTCCGCCACCACCAGTTCCGCCGCCGCCAGCAGCCCCCGCACACAGACCCGCGCTCCGCTCACCGCCGCCGGCCGCCCCGGCAACTCCACACTCCCGACCACATGCGGCCGGGAATGCGGAGAAGTCTGTTCCGCCATTTGTCTTCTCCGTTATCGAAGGAATGTCGGTTTCGCTGTGGGATTTTTTACCTGACGACGCGTCGCCGGTGTGCCTAGAATGCCGCCAGCGATGTCCCGCGAGCATCGAAGAACCCCCGACAACCACCGACCGATAACTCCAGACAATGTAGGGCCCAGTCATCATTTTGTCGGCACGGTCATCATTCCCACGTCACCGCGGAGCCACAAAATGCACGATATCTCCCCCCGTATGTCCCCCTCCGAGCGCTTCGGCCACGAACTGGTCAGACACCGCAAGGAGAAGGGCCTTTCCCAGGCCCGCCTGGCCGACCGCCTCGGCTGCTCCCCGTCCCTGATCGGCCACATAGAAACCGGCAACCGCCGCCCCCAGCTCGATTTCGCCGAGGCCTGCGACCGCGTCTTCGGTTTCACGGACTCCAGCGTCTTCGCCCGCCTGTGCCGCCGGATAACCGAGCTGCCGTCCGGCCCTCACTGGTTCCTCCGCTGGCAGGAGGAGATAGAACCCCAGGCCATGACCCTCCGCACCTGGGACCCCCTCCTGATCCCCGGCCTCCTCCAGACCGAGGACTACGCCAGAGCCATCTTCCGCGGCCACTACGCCACCTCGGAGAGAAGGGTCGAGGAGCAGGTCAGGAACCGTATGCAACGCCAGGTCATCCTCGAAAGAGAGGACCCACCCCTCCTCCGGGTCCTCCTGGACGAGTGGATCCTCAACCGCCCCATCGGCACCCCGAAGGTGATGGCCGACCAACTCCATCACCTGGCCACCGTGACCACCCGTCGCACCATATCCATCCAGTTGGTCCCATACGACACCTCCTGTACGGACGGTCTGATGTCCGGCTTCGCCATAGCCGAGTCCGCCGACACTCACACGGTCGTTTCCGTGGAATCCGCCGGTACTGGCGATGTCTCCGCCGACCCAGAAGTGGTCACGCTGATCATGTCCCGATATGACACGATAAGAGCAGAGGCTTACCGCCCCGCCGAGTCCCTGGCGATGATCAAGGAAGCGGCAGCGCAATGGACCCAGAGGAGCTGAAAATGCCAGACCTCTCCACCGCCCAATGGCGAAAGAGCTCTTACAGCGGCAACAGCGGCGGCAACTGCTTAGAGGCGGCTTGCAACTTTCCCGGGCTGGTCGCGGTCCGCGACAGCAAGAACCCCTCCGGGCCCGTGCTGGTATTCACCTCGCACGAATGGGACGCGTTCACCGGCGCCATGAAGAGCGGGCATTTCTCCTGACTGCCTGCGCCGGATCGGGGACGTCACGCGCGAACGTCCCGGTCAGGTGAAGTCCATCCCGTGCAGGTCGAGACGCTGGGCCTCGGCGAGGACGCTCCACGTGCCGGGGGCGTCCAGGAAGGTGGTCGACGGCGGCCCGTCCATCAGCGGATGGAGCGTTCCAGGCCCGGGCCCGGCGTCTCCCAGCGTCAGTTCGCCGCTGGACAACACAACGCCGTCGGGTGTGAGTTCCGCGTGGAAGGACGCCGACCAGTCCTGGTGACAGAGAAACCGTGAGCGCAGGTTCTGACTGCGGGTGACCAGCCAGCAGCCGAACCTCCACGAGCCGGAGAACCGCGTGAGCCGTGCACCCGAAGGGGACACCAGCGGAACGGCGAACTGCGGCGAGTCGTAGAAGTCGATCCCGATGAAGGGCCCGGTACCGTCGAACCGCCGCGGCTCGCCGTACCAGATGTCCTCGTTGTCGTTACCGTCGATCACAGGCTCGGTCGTCCGCCTGAGCAGCGACTGCACGTACACACCCGCCGGCGTGTAATAGTCCGCCTGCATCCGCGCGTCGAACATCGTCTGGACCCACCCGAGGTCCGTGCCGACCTCCGCGCCGACCTGCCTGCGGTCGATGTAGGCCTGCGCCTGGATCGCCGACGTGGTGACCACCGCGTTCTCCGCCGTCACCCCGGTCTGAAAGTCCCCCGTGACCTCGAACTGCGGCAAAGCATGAGCGGGAGGCGGCGCGGGCACCGGCAGGGGTGCCTGCACCTGCACCTGTAACTGCTCCTGCCCCCCTTCCTCACCCTGCTGTTTCGCCTGCTCCTCGTACGGATGCATGGGCCGTTCCCCTCCATGGGCGGACAGTGCCGGAAGTGGGACGCCTGAGCCTGACAGGACGTTGCCATCCCCTGCCGGCCGCCGATCGCCGGATTGTCGGACCCACGAACTAGGGTCGCCGGTGTGGCCGATGAGAAGACCTTCCGCGTCAACGACGTCGATCTGTGTGTCCAGACGTTCGGGGAGCCGGGTGACCCGGCGATTCTGCTGATCGCGGGTGTCTCGTCCTCGATGGACTGGTGGGAGCCGGAGTTCTGTGAGCGGCTGGCCGCCGGTTCCCGGTTCGTGATCCGGTACGACCATCGGGACACCGGGCGGTCGGCCGGCTACCCGGTGGGGGCGCCGGGCTACTCGGGTGACGACCTGATCGCGGACGCGGCCGGGGTGCTCGACGTGCTGGGGGTCACGCGGGCGCACGTGGTGGGCATCTCGATGGGAGGTGCGATGGCGCAGGTCATCGCGCTGGAACATCCCGAGCGGGTGGCCTCCCTGACCCTGATCAGCACGAGCGGAGGGCCGGGTGATCCGGATCTGCCGGGCATGACCGAGGCGCTGCAGGCCACGTTCGCCGATCCGCCGCAGGAGCCGGACTGGTCCGACCGGGACGCCGTGATCGATCACATCGTGGACGGTTGCCGGCCGTACGCGGCACCGTCCCGGCCGTTCGACGAGGCCGGGGTGCGGGAGGTCGCCACCCGGGTGGTCGAGCGGTCCTCGAACATCGAGGCCGCGATGAAGAACCACTGGCTGATCGAGGGCTCCGGCGGCTGGCGCGCGCGGTTGCCGGAGATCGCGGTGCCCGTGCTGGTCCTGCACGGCACCGAGGACCCGCTGTTCCCGCTGCCCCACGGCCGCGCGCTGGCCGACGAGATCCCCGACGCGCGACTGCTGCCCCTGGAAGGCGTCGGCCACGAACTGCCCCGCACGGCGTGGGACGTCGTGGTCCCCGCCATCCTGTGGCACACCTCCGGCGGCTGGGGCCGGCAGGCCGGCGTCCTCGCCGCCAAGGCACTGGCCGGCGACGACCCCACCGGCTGGTTCGAGCGCCTGTACGCCGCCGCCGACGCCGGAGAGGTCCCGATGCCCTGGGACCGCGAAGGCCCCCGCGAGCAGCTCCGCGAATGGGCCGCGTCCCGCGCCCTCACCGGCGAGGGCCGCCGAGCCCTCGTGATCGGCTGCGGCCTCGGCAACGACGCCGAGTACATCGCCACCCTGGGCTTCGACACCGACGCCTTCGACATCTCCGCCACCGCGATCCGCACCGCCCGCACCCGCCACCCCACCTCGGCGGTGCGCTACCGCACCGCCGACCTGTTCACCCTCCCCCCCGAGTGGACCGCAGCCTTCGACCTGGTAGTAGAGATCTTCACCGTCCAGGCCCTCCCCCCAAGCCTGCGCGACCAGGCCATAACCGTCATCCGCCACCTCCCCGCCCCCGGCGGCACACTCATCGTCATCATGGCGTCCAGAGACACCGCCGAGGAAGCCGAAGACGGCCCACCCTGGCCCCTCACCCGCACCGAAATGGAATCCTTCGCCCAGGACGACCTTTCCCTCGTCCACCTGGAAGAACTTCCTGACCCGCGACTCTGGCGGGCAGAATTCCGGCGCGACGCCAGGCCGTAAATTCGCCGGCCGTAAACCTCTCGATATGCCATGAAGCATTCGGTCCAGCGGCGGCCGCCTTTTTCTCGTAACCGCTGTCGATACTCTTCGATGTCACGAAACGCTTCTCCTCGGTGATGTGAGCTAAGTCACTGTTGCCATGCCGATCTTCTCGCCCATACGGTTTCGAGTGCTTCATGCGTCCCTCGCGGCCGATGTCGACGCCAGGTGACGGGCTCGATTAACAGATGTCCGATTGCATTCTGGCGTGGCTGCAAAAGAGGTGTGCAATGAGTGGCTCTCGATTATTCCGGCGACTTGGTTTGTCCGTCACGTGCCTGAGCGTCTCCACGATGCTCGTCGCCGGGCTCGGTGCACCTGACGGATTCGCGCCTGCCGCTCTCGCCGGATCCGCAGGGCAATGGACCGTTCCGATATCTGACGCGGACGTGGACACCCCTGTACAGCAGGCAGGTTCCGCCGCTGGACTGCCGCATGCGGTGCAGGCCGCTGCGACCAGAACGGACGTCAAGTCCGCGCCGAAGGGAGGTTCCGCTGCCAAGCCGCCCAAGGGCGCATTGCCGCTGGAGGTCAGGAACCGTATATCCAAGGAGCTTGCCAAGACCCGATTGACGGCGACCTCTCCTGCCTGGGGCGCTGGCCGCAGTGAACGCCCTGGCACCGCTGAGAGCGGGGCGGCGACCTTGGCATCGAGCAGTTGTTACTACCCGGCTTGGTCGTCGATCCCGAACTATTCTGTCGGGACGATCGTCTCCTACTACAACACCACACAGGGGATGACGGAAGCACATGACTTCTACGCCGTACGGGCGCCGGGGCATTCGCCACCCCTCAGCACGACGGCTTGGTACGACCTGGGGCCCTGCTACAGGGAACCGGACCCGGAACCTCCGTCGTTGGAGGACTTCTGGCCGGGGGACGACGCGTTCGTAGGAACGTTGACGCCGACACTGGGTGCGTGGGCGACCTCGGCCACCGGCAGCACGGTGTCGTACTCGTTCCAGGTCTGTTCCGGGTCCCCGTCGGGTAGCTGGGACTGGTGTACCGGAAGTCCTTGGACCACGAGCGGCGCGTGGGTCGTTCCCGCCGGGAACCTGACGTGGGGCAGGGCTTACTGGTGGGCGGTGCAGGCGAAGGACACCGCGAACAACCTGTTCGAGACGTCCCCCTGGATGACGTTCACACCGGAGCCCGAGCAGCCGCCGGTCAACTCGCTGCTCGGCGCGGGGATGAACGGCAGGGAGTTCAACCAGGTGGCGGGCAACTACACCCAGTCCGTGGTGGACGCCTCGGTGGCCACCGTCGGCCCGCCCCTCGCGGTCAGTCGCACCTACAACAGCCTGGACCCGCGGACCGACGGGATGTTCGGCGCCGGGTGGAGCACCCGGTGGGACATGCGCCTGGTGAACGAGCCGCAGACCCGGACCGTGCTGATCACCTATCCCGACGGCAGCCAGGCACGTTTCGGCGCCCTGGGTGACGGTGGGTACGCTCCGCCGCGCGGCACCTACGCCACCCTGGCGACCGTGACCGGTGGTGGGTGGCGGCTCATGGACAAGTCCTCCACCTCGTATGTGTTCGACGCGCAGGGCCGTGTGGTGCGGGTGACCGACAACCGGGGCCGCGCTCAGGAACTCGTCTACGGCACCGACGGGAAGCTGGCCGAGGTCACCTCGACCGGTGGGCGCTCGCTGTACTTCACCTGGACCGGGGGCCACGTGACCGGCGTGTCCACCGGCCCGGTGAACGGCACGCCGCTGAACTGGACCTATACCTACGACGGCGACAAGCTGGTCAAGGTATGCGGCCCTGGCTCGGGTACCGCGTGCACGGTGTACGCCTACGGCGACGCGTCCCGCTACAGCACCAGCGTGCTGAACTCGATGCCGTCCGGCTACTGGCGGCTCAACGAGACCAGCGGTGCCCGGGACTCCAGACTGGCGGACGCTGTGGGCTGGAACCTGGGCGGCGAAGACGCCTACTTCAGCAGCGATCCCTATGACGCGACGGTGGGTGTGCCCGGAGCCCTGGGTTCCTCCGCCGGGACCGCCGTGCGGTTCGCCGGGACCTCGACGACCAACTCCTATGTGTGGCTGCCCAGCGCCTCGATCAGCGGCCTGGGGGCGCATCTGACCGTGGAGGCATGGTTCAAGACCACGACATCGGGTGTCGTACTCGGCCACAGTGATTCCTCCAGCGGCACACCGGCCGACTTCACCCCGGTGGTCTACGTGGGCACCGACGGCAAGCTGCGTGGCCAGTTCTGGAACGGCGCCGCCAGCCCGATCACCTCCACGGGCACGGTGAACAACGGCCAGTGGCATCACGTCGCTCTGACCGGTGACGGCAGCACCCAGACGCTGTATCTGGACGGTCAGGCCGTCGGCTCGCGCAGCGGTGCCATCGACCACCGGGACCAGTACTACACGCGCCTGGGCTCGGGCTACGCCTCACCGGACTGGCCGTCGTCGACCAGCACGGTCCGCGTGTTCCCGTTCAAGGGCGACATCGACGAGGCGGCCTTCTACAGCAGGTCCCTGCCCCTGGCCGAGATCCAGGAGCACTACAGGGCGGGTACGCCCGCCCCGCAGATCACCAAGGCCACGCTCCCGTCGGGACGGGAACGGGCGGTGAACGTCTACGCCTCCGACGGAGGTCGGCTGCGGACCCACACCGACTCCAACGGCGGGTCGTGGCAGATCGGCGCCATGCTGTACTCGGCCGGCGGTGGTGAGGGCGACCCGCAGGCCACCGTCACCGTCACCGACCCGCGAGGCGGGACGTTCTCCTCGGTGCAGGACCCGCTGCGCGGCATGCGGATCACGAAGGAGACGGATCAACTCGGCAAGACGACGACCTACGAGTACGACACCGAGGGCTACCCGTCCAAGTACACCGATCGCAACGGCAACTCCACGAAGGTCACGCATGACGCGCGTGGCAACGACCTCAGCGTCGAACGCTGCCGTGCCGCGGGTGACTGCCAGACGTCCTATGCCGCCTACTATTCGAACCCCGCCGACCGGTTCGATCCGCGCAACGACCGGGTGACCGCCCGCCGGGACGCGCGGTCGGCGTCCGGCACCAGCAATACATACGCGACCAAGTGGGAGTACACACCCTACGGGGAGCAGTCCAAGGTGACCACGCCGGCCACCACCGACTTCCCGAACGGGCGCTCGACCACCTTCACCTACACCGACGGCACCGAACCGGCGGTGGGTGGCGGTGTGACCCCTGCGGGCCTGCTGGAGACGGAGACCGACCCCAAGGGCGAACAGCGTTCCTATGCCTACACCGCCGCCGGTGACCTGGCACGGCTGACCGAGCCCACCGGACTGGTCACCGAGTACGCCTACGACGCGATAGGGCGGCCGGCATCCACCAGCCAGATCTCCACCGGACAGAACCCCGGCACCCCGGGCAACGGCACGGCGCCGCCGGGACTGGTGGCCGCCTATGGTTTCGAAGCCGGCGCGGGGACGGCGGTCACCGACGATTCCGGCCACTCCCAGACCGGTGTCGCCACCGACACCTCCTGGTCGGCGTCCGGCAAGTTCGGCAAGGCGCTGTCGTTCAACGGCGTCTCGTCATGGGTGACGGTGCCCGACTCCCCGTCGCTGCGGTTGACGCAGGGCATGACCCTCATGGGGTGGGTCAAGCCGGACACCCAGGCGGACTGGCGCCAGGTCATGATGAAGGAGTTCAGCGGCGGGCTGTCGTACGGGCTCTACGCGTCCAACGGAACGGAACCCAACGGCTGGGCCGTGAACACCGACGGCGTCGAAGGCAATGTCAATTCCCCGCAGAACCTGCCTCTCGACACCTGGTCGCACATCGCCCTGACCTACGACGGCACCAAGCTGCGCCTCTATCTTGACGGCACCAATGTCGCGGAATCCGATTTCACGGGGACGCTGCGCGCGGACGGCGGGCCGTTGCGCATCGGCGGCAACAGCGTCTGGGGCGAGCACTTCTCCGGGCTCATCGACGAGCTGCGGGTCTACAACCGGGCGCTGTCGGCCACCGAGATCCAGTCCGGCAAGGACACCCCCGTGACCGGTCCGGCCCCGCAGGGCTCCGCCACCGTCACGACGACCTTCACCTACGACACCCGCGGCCGGCTGACCAAGGAGACCGGATCCGGCGTACGTAACCAGATCAGCGGCGTGACCCACACCGCGGAGATCCGCCGCACCTTCGACGACGACGGCCACAAACTCACCGAGACTCTGGCCGACCTCACCGGCGGCGACCCGGACCGCACGACCCTTTACGAATACGACACTTACGGCCGAGTCGCCAAGGTCACCGGTCCGGAAGGGGCCGTCACACGGACCACGTATGACCAGATGGGCAACGTCGCCGGTACCACCGACGCGGCGGGTGCCGCGTACGCTTACGCCTACACGCCGCGCGGTGAACTTGCGGCCGTCACGTTGAAGGACTGGACCGGCAGCCCGACCAGTCCCGAAACGGCGCGCGATGTGGTGATGAAGTCCTACGCCTACGATCCGGGAGGCCGTCTGGCCTCGGAGACCGACGCGATGGAACGTACCGTCCGCTACACCTATTTCGACGACGACAGACCGTCCGAGCAGATCGCCAGCCTGGTGAAGCTCAACGGCTCCGAAACACCCGTCAACGTGGTGCTGTCCTCCTCGGTCTACGATGCCGCCGGTAATTTGACCAGGCAGACCACCGGGGGCGGGAAAACCCGTGTCGACTACGTCTATGACGCCGCGGGCCGGCTGACCTCCTCCACCCTGGACCCGGCCGGGCTGGCGAGGAAGACCACGTACACCTACGATGCCAACACCAACGTCACCCGGACGGCCCTGACAGCGGCGGGTACCACGCGCGCGGAGTCGACGTCCTACCGGTACGACACCGGAAACCGCCTGATCGAGCAGACCGTGGAGAACGGCGCCACGGACCTCACGACGTCCTGGAAGGTCGACGAACGCGGCCTGATCACCGAAATGACCGACCCCCGGGGCAACGTCTCAGGTGCGACCCTGATGGATCACACCACACTCATCTCCTACGACGCCTTGGGCAGACCCACCGAGTTGAAGGCACCGCCCGTGCCGGTCGAGCGCAACGGGACGCCGGTGGTCACCGAACGGCCCACCTCCCGGATCGGCTACGACAACGCGGGGGACCGCACCCACGCGACCGGGCCGGAAGGCCGCAGCAGCGTGGTGACCTATGACAAAGCCGGCCGCGTCACGTCGGTCACCGGAACCCCGTACACACCGCCCGGCGGGACGGCGCTGACGCCGCAGACCTCCTACACCTATGACCCGGCGGGGCGCCTCACGTCCGAGACGGACCCACGGGGCAACGTCAGGAACGTGACCTACGACGTCTTGGGCCGGACGGTTCGCGTCACCGACCCGCCCGCCACACAGGGCGCCGTGCGCGGCAACTGGGACTACATCTACACCCTCGCGGGGGAGCGTCTCTGGGCGACGGACCCAACCGGAGCTCGGACCGGGGCGACCTATGACGACCTGGGACGCCAGATCACCCAGACCCAGATCGAGCGCAAACCCACCGCTGTCGCGCTCATCACCACGATCGAGTACGACACCGCCGGAAATGTCGTTGCCGTGAAGCGTCCCGCCGGCAACCGCAGCCAGATAGAGGTCAACGCCGCCGGAGAAATCCGCACGCAGACCGACGCGCTCGGCCACTCCAGCACATTCGAGTACGACCTCGCGGGACGCGTGACCAAGGTCGCCGACGCCCTGGGCAACGCGACGACAGCCGAATACGATCTGGCCGGCCGCAAGATCGGTGCGAAATCTTTGAACGTATCCGGCACCGTGGTGCGCACTTACGGCTACGAGTACGACGCCACGGGCAACCTCACCGCGGAGACGAGCCCGGAAGGATACGTCACGCGCCGGTCCTACGACGCCGCCGGCCGGCTCACCCAGTTGGAGGAGCCCGTATCGGCCGCGAAGAAGATCAACACGTCGTTCGGCTACGACGCCGCCGGGAGCCGTACGCGCACCACGGACGGACGCGGCAACGCCTTCCTCACCACCTACAACACGCTGGGCCTGGCGCAATCGCGGATCGAGCCCGCCACAGCGGCCCACCCCACACCGGCCGACCGGACCTGGACGGCCGCGTACGACGCCGCGGGCAACCTGGTCGGGATCGCGAAGCCGGGGGGCGTCCAGGTGACGAACACCTACGACAACCTCAACCGCCTGGTGAGCGCGCAAGGCAGCGGCGCGGAAGCCGTCACCCAGGCCAAGACCTTCGGCTACGACCTGGCCGGACGCCGCACCAGCGCGGGCGACCTCGCTTTCACGTTCAACGATCGTGGCCTGCTGCTGAAGACCAACAAGACCGGCATGTCCGGCGACCTGTCGTCCTTCGGCTACGACGCCAACAACCGTCTGGTCCAGCGCACCGACCCCTCCGGCACCGTCACCATGACATGGGACGACGCCGACCGCCTGAAGACGTTCGCCGACCCGCTCACCGCCACCACCCTCACCTACGGCTACGACAACGCCAACCGCCTCACCGGCATCGACTACGGCACCAGCGGCCCCAAGCGCACCTACGCCTACGACCCCATGGACCGCCTCACCGGCGACACCCTGAAATCGAACTCCAACGCGACCATCGCCTCGATCACCTACGGCTACGACCGCGACGACAACCTCACCTCCAAGACCACCACCGGCACCGCCGGATCAGGCACCAACACCTACACCTACGACCACAGCGGCAGACTGACCTCCTGGACCGCCCCCGGCGGCGCCGTCACCGCCTACACCTGGGACGACTCAGGAAACCGCACCCAAGCCGGCGCCGCGACCTACACCTACGACGAACGCAACCGCCTGCTGTCCGGCGACGGAGCCACCTACACCTACACCCCACGCGGCACCACGGCCACCGAGACCAAGAACAACGTCACCAGGTCCCTGGTCTTCGACGCCTTCGACCGCCTGATCACCGACGGCGAAGCTTCATACACCTACGACGCGCTGGACCGCCTGACCGCGCGCACCCAAGGCGCCGCCACGAACAAATACCTCTACAGCGACCTGGCCAACGACATCGCCGCCATCACCGACGCGTCCGGCGCCCCCCAAGCCCTCTACAGCCGCGGCCTCGCCGGCGAACCGATCGGCATCTCCGACGGCACCGGTCCCCGTCTGGCCTTCACCGACCAGCACGGCGACCTCATCGGCACTTTCGGCGCCACCGCGACCACCCTGACCGACTCGGTGGCCTACGACCCGTTCGGCAAGGAGACCGCCAGAACCGGCGGCACCCACGCGCTCGGCTACCAAGGCGAACTGACCGACCCCACAACAGGCAAGGTCAACATGCACGCCCGCTGGTACCAGCCCGGCACCGGCACCTTCACCAGCCGCGACAGCGCCACCCTCGCCCCCGACCCCTCAGTGCAGTCCAACCGCTACACCTACGCCGACGCGTCCCCCCTCACCAACACCGACCCGACGGGCCACAGCAGCCGTGCCATCCACTGCAGCAACTGCCCTGCGGCCCCAGTAGCCAATATGCCAGGCTATATGTGTACCAACGGCATATGCGTCCGACCGGACTACATCGAGAGGTGGTGGAGAGACTACGTCAACTCTCCGGGCTTCGAGTATTACAACAATCCCCTGCTCTCCGACGAGGAAGTCAAGAGACTTGGCTACAAATACATGCCCAACGGCCGTCCCGTAGACCAGGACGGCTTCTGGGATCCGAATGTCTCTGACGAGGTGCGCAACGCCTACATGCAAAGCTGGTCCCCGTTGCTCAGCGATGACCAACTGGGAGCCCTATGGGGGACACTCAACATGTTCAGCTCGCTAGGGGGCAGCGGCAGACGGGTGATGCCGAAACAAAGAGCGGGCGCTGGCACTTGCTTCGGCGATAAGATGGGTGTATCGGAGAAATGTAGAAAGCAGTACTTGACCGAGTGTCGTGATCGAGGTTCGAAGCGGTGCAGCAGATGGCTCGATCGGGTTGTGAGCAAACCTCCGGCATGGGCAAAAGAATACGCTCACGACTTCCTGAAGGCGTTGGTTTTCATTTATTATGAGATGATCATCAACCTGGAGAGTGCGGAGTTCAAGCGCATCAAGAAATTCATGGCGGAAAATGATCCCATAAAGACTTTCGCCAAGATTTATCAGATTTTCCAGACGGGCGGCAAATGGGATCACAAGACATATCTGAGGCAGTTGCTCGGCCTGGAGATAAAGCGCAGTCATAAACTCAGGCGCGACGGATTTATCTGTGTGTATAAATCCTGCGAGAAAAGCGGAAATGGGTTGATGGTATATTATGACATATTTTCTAATATACACTTCGGATTTATTATGGCGGCTCTCGGATTCACTGAGGGGTTTACTGTCAGGGCTGCTCAGATATACGGCGTATTCAATGGCGCCGGCGATAAGGGGGACGACTTGTCGGCGATGTATGGACACAGGTTGTATGGGCGCGAGACACGGCACGGGTCTCCTGCGGATGACCTTCCATTCGAATTCTTTGCGCGGGATGTCGAAGGGTATCTTTTTGAGCTCTTCGTGCTCAATGGCGTCGATCAACTCAAGTACCAAAGATGACGGGACAGATGAGTCGCGGCAGTGCGTTGCGTAGTTGGAGCTTCTTTCTTGCCGCGATCGCTATGGTTGTCGCGGCATGTGGAAGGAACTCCTATGAGCCGGTTCCTGCGGGTAAGCGGTGGAGCAGTGCACAATCAGTGCCTGTGGCGACAATACTTCTGGATCAGAAGGAATTGCCCGCCGGGCTTATCGACCGCTATTCCCTCGCGCAGCGAAATCCTGACGTTTCTGAGATGTGGGTTCCAAAGGAATACTACGATGTGAACGATTACGTGCAGCGGGGATGGGATGACGACCTTCAATGGTTGCTCACTCAAAGCGTTTTCGGATTTTCCAATCCTGCTAAAGCCGACGCGGAGTACCAGGCGGCGCCATATGGTCGGACTTTCAGTACGGGAGACGGCGTCGAGGCGACCGTGATCCCGGCCGAAGAGGCTGGCCTCGGTGCGGACCGGGCAGTCGTCTTTTGTGTTGCCGACGAAAAGCCTGCCCTGCCGGTCGAGCGGTGCCCGAAGTGGGGTTTCCGAGGGAAGTACGGTAGCTATGTAGTTGATGTAGCCTTCAGGGCGAGCAAAGACCTCGGACACGCCGAGCTGGAGATTGGGGGATTCATGGATCTGGTTAGGGCCGTGGACAGACATGCTCAGGAGAAGTTGCGCGACTGAACATGAAAGCACCCCTCTATGTACGGAATGGGCCTGCGCAAGTGGTGCCCGCCTGATCACTGTGCTCGTTACACCAAACTCGCCTCGCCGGTATTTCGGGAAGTCTTGAGTGGGTCCAGAGGATTGCGTTATATTCTGCAGTGCGGCAACAGGAAACGGCTCATGAGTGTCGGCGAATCAAACTCAGGTCCGCTGCGTATCTCCCGATCGTGGTTCGACGCGGGTACTCAGGGACTCGGGTGTGGCCTGGTAGTGGTCATCGTTCTGTTGTGTGCTGTGGGGGGCGGATTCGTAGATAACTTCCTTATCGCACGTACCATGATCTACTGCGGTCTTGGTGGGAGCTCGTCAGGGGCGCTGGACCTCAATCAACGGTTCGACCTCGTCTGGTTCCAGACGACGCGTTTCTTTTTGTTTCCCGTGGTCTCGGTCCTGTCCGGTATGGTGTCGCTGCTACTTAACCCGCTCGCTCTGTGGTCGCCGCTGGGGCGCTGGTGGATCACCCGGTTGCTGCTGGTGATCGCCGCGATATTCGTCACCATGATGGGCCCAGCCCTGCTGATAATCCACGATTTCGCCACGGTCGCGACTCCGGCGTACTACGAAATTCGTGGCAAAGGTCCCAGTGGGTTGTGTGACGCGGAGAACGTTCCCCTGTGGTGGCCGTCCTGGTTGCCCTCCTGAACAGATGTACGGCGCCGGTTTAGCGTTGGCGGCATGGTTGACGACATCTTTGAGAACCCGCGACTGGCGGCGGTCTACGACGCGTTGGATTCCGATCGGAGTGATCTGGAGGTGTACGCGGCGATCGTCGAGGAGTTCGGCGCGCGGCGGGTGCTTGACGTGGGGTGTGGGACGGGGACGTTCGCGGTGATGATGGCGGGGTGCGGGGTTGAGGTGGTGGGGGTGGATCCGGCGGAGGCTTCCTTGGAGGTGGCCAGGGGGAAGCCGGGGGGTGAGCGGGTGCGGTGGATTCATGGGGACGCGGCGGGGTTGCCCCCCATGGAGGTGGATCTGGCGACGATGACGGGGAACGTGGCGCAGGCCATCGTGGAGCCGGGGGAGTGGGAGGGGACGTTGCGGGGGGTGTACGGGGCGTTGCGTGCGGGTGGGGTGCTGGTGTTCGAGACGCGGGATCCGGGGCGGCGGGGGTGGGAGGAGTGGAATCGGGAGGAGTCGTATCGGGTCGTGTCGGTGCCAGGGGGCGGGGTGGTGGAGAACTGGGTGGAGTTGCTCGATGTCAGCCTGCCGCTGGTGACGTTCCGGACTACCTGGGTGTTCGGGGTGGACGGGGCGGTGCTGACGTCGGAGTCGACGTTGCGGTTCCGGGAGCGGGACGAGGTGGAGGCGGAGCTGATGGCGTCTGGGTACGCCGTGCGGGAGGTCCGGGGGGCGCCCGATCGGCCTGGGCGGGAGTTCGTGTTCTTCGCGGCGCGGCCTGGGGAGGCCGGACCGCCGGGGACGGGGGACGGGGCGTCCCCGGCGGGCCGCACCGGCGCCCGCCCTGGTGGGAGCGATGAATTCTTTTAAGGAGTCTCGATGAGAGGACGCCGGTACGCCGGTCCGCGCTTTATCCGATTACTCGCCGCGGTGACGTTGTGGACGGGGATCGTGGCCGCGGTCTGGGGGGTGGCTTACGCGATTAACGGTGCGACGCAGGCGCCGGCCGAGGTGACGGTTCCCGTGTCCCTGGTGGGGTTCGCCGACCCTGAACAGGTGTACCGCGGGGTGAGACTGCCGGATGAGGCGACGCTTCGGCCCGCGTCCGGTGTGGCGCATCTGGTGGCGCAGGGCTCGACGATTCCCGAACAACTGCTGGCGCGAGGAGATGTGGCGGTCACGGGGCTGTGCCTTGGGGCCGGGGCGCTGCTGGTGCACGGGCTGTTTTTGTCGGTGCTGTACGGGGAGCCGTTCCGAAGTGGGAACGCGGGGCGGATCGCGGGGCTGGCGGGGCTGGTGGCGGTGTCCGGGGTGGGGGGTACGCTGCCGCATGTGTCCACGTCGCTGGTGCTGGCGCGGCTGCGGCTCGACCCGTCGCACCAGGCGGAGATGCCGATCCCCTTCGCTCACATCGCTGTCGCGTTGCTGCTGCTCGTACTGGCCGAGGCGTTCCGCCAGGGCGGCCGGCTCGTCCGGGGTCTCGAGGAGAAAGGGGCGGACCCTGTGTGACGCGTCGGCTGCATCGCCGTACGGCGGCGCCGAGTTCGCCGTACCATGTCCCGCCGTCTCGGCGCCGATCGGGGCGCGGCCGAGAGCGGGGAGGCGGAGCGAGCGCCGAGGACTCCGATGACAGGGCTCGCCGCATTGCGCCCTGCCGGACCGTGTCCCGCCGGATCGCCTCCCGCCGGCGCGGCGCCGGTAGGGGACACGGCAGGCGGCGTAAGGGTGTGGGTCAGTCGGAGACGGTGATGCGGAGGCGGCGGAAGCCCTTGCCCTTGCTTTCGATTTTGGCGACCTTGATGTGGCCGATCTGTTTGGTGGAGGCGACGTGGGTGCCGCCGTCGGCCTGGGTGTCGAGGCCGACGATGTCGATGATGCGGACCTCCTCGACGTCCGGGGGCACCAGGTTGGTGGCGGTGCGGATGATGTCGGGGATGGCGAAGGCTTCGGCGCGGGGGAGGACGCGGACGTCGATGCGGCGGTCGGCGGTGATCTCGGCGTTGCAGGCGGCCTCGACGGTCTCCTTGAAGCCGGGCGGGACCTCGGGGAGGTTGAAGTCCATGCGGGCGGTGAACGGCTCCATGTTGCCGCCGGTGACCAGGGCGCCGTAGTCGCGGAAGACGACGCCGCACAGGACGTGCAGGCCGGAGTGGGTGCGCATCAGGGCGGTGCGGCGCTCGTCGGCCACGGCGGCGCGTACCGTCGTGCCGGGCGGGGGGATCGGGTCGCCCTCGGCGGGGATGAGGTGCAGGTCGTCGTTCTTGCGCACGCCTTCGATGCGGGTCTCCACGCCCTGCCAGATGAGGACGCCGTGGTCGGCGGGCTGGCCGCCGCCGCCGGGGTAGAAGGCCGATCGGTCCAGCACGATGCCGTCCGGTGACGAGGCGAGGACGGTGGCCTCGAAGTCGCGCAGGTTCTGGTCGGACAGCTCCAGCCGCCGGGTGCGCCCGTGGACGTCGCTACTCATGCCGGAAGCCTAGTGCGGCCGCACGGGCCGCGCACCGCACGGGCGGGGCGATCGGGGCCGGGCGGGTGCGACGGAGGACGCCGTAGGCCCGGTGCGGCGCGAGGCACGGGTGGATGGGGACGGCGCGAAGACACGGAGGGCCGGGAGGGCGGCGCGAGGGCACGAAGGGTCCGGGGCGGCGCGAGGGCACAGGAGGATCGCGGTGGCGTGAGGGCACGGGGGCGGGACCGGTCCACTGGGGCGGTCCGGATAGCGATCATGAAGAACGCGCTCCCTGGCGCGCGGGCCGTCGGTGCCGCCAGGGTGGCCTCACCGCGAAACTATCATCACGTTTCGCTCGGGCGAACCCTTGAAACAGGCCTGAGAAACCGTTCCCTCGGAAGCGTTCGGATTTCACCTGTTCAACAGGGCTGATTTCCCGGGGGAGCGCTGTCAGGGAGCGCTCCCTGGACACGGCAGCGGTTGTCGCGCGGTGCCTGCCGTGTTTCCGGGCGGTTAATTGGACTCTTGACAGCCTTTGTCGCCTGAGAGCAATCTCTCGGTGAGAGAGCGCTCCCCGAGTCCGTGACACCACCACGGCCCTCCACCCCCCGAGGAGACGCGATGCCGCCGTCCCCACGTCCACGCGGCCAGCGCCTGGCCTTTCTCGTCACCATGGCGCTGGCACTGATCACCACCATCCTCGCCGTCCTGCCGACCACGCCGGCCGCGGCGGCCGACACCCTGCTGTCGCAGGGCAAGCCGGTGACGGCGTCGTCCACCGAGAGCGCCGTGGCGTTCCCCGCCACGGCCGCCGTCGACGGCAACCCCGGCACCCGCTGGTCCAGCGCGTTCAGCGATCCCCAGTGGATCCAGGTGGATCTCGGCGCCACCGCCGCCATCGGCTCGGTCGTGCTGAACTGGGAGACCGCCTACGGACGCGCGTTCCAGATCCAGACCTCCCCCGACGGCACGAACTGGACGTCGGTCTACTCGACCACCACGAGCACCGGTGGCTCGCAGACGCTCACCGTGAGCGGCTCCGGCCGCTACGTGCGCGTGTACGGCACCCAGCGCTCCACCCAGTGGGGCTACTCGCTGTGGGAGTTCCAGGTCTGGGGCACCATCGGCGGCCCCACCGCCACCCCCACCGTCACGCCGACCGTGACGCCGACCGGCGGTGAGCGGCTCCTGTCGTACAACAAGCCCGGTGTCGCCTCCACGTCGCAGAACGACGTCAACTGCCAGAACTGCCTCCCGGCCCGCGCGTTCGACCTCGACCCGGCCACCCGCTGGGCCACCAGCTCCACCACCGGCTGGGTGGACCCGGGCTGGATCTACGTCGACCTCGGCGCCGTCGCCCAGGTGAGCCGCGTCGTGCTCCAGTGGGACCCGGCCTACGCCCGGTCGTTCCAGATCCAGGTGTCCAACGACGCCGCCGGCTGGACCTCGATCTACTCCACCACCACGGGCACCGGCTTCAAGCAGACCCTGACCGTCAACGGCACCGGCCGCTACGTGCGCATGTACGGCACGCAGCGCTCCGGCGCGTACGGCTACTCGCTGTGGGAGTTCCAGGTGTACGGCACCGGCGGCGCGCCCAACACCCCGCCCGCCCAGCCGCCGAACCCGCGCACCCCCCCGGTCCTGGTGTGGAGCGACGAGTTCAACGGCCCGGCAGGCAGCAAGCCCGACCCCGCCAAGTGGACCATCGACACCGGCACCGGCCCGAACAACGAGCTGGAGTACTACACCAACAACAACAACGCCTCGATGGACGGCGCCGGCAGTCTGGTGATGGAGGCCCGCCGCGAGGCCACCCCAGGCTCGGCCTGCCCGCGTGACCCGATGAGCGGCAGCACGACGTGCCAGTACACCTCGCACCGCATGAACACCGGCAACAAGTTCCACTTCACCTACGGCCGGGTCGAGGCCCGCGTCAAGGTGCCGAAGGGGAACGGCCTGTGGCCGGCGTTCTGGATGATGGGCGCCGACTTCCTCACCGGGCGGCCGTGGCCGTACAACGGCGAGGTCGACATCATGGAGATCCTCGGGAAGGACGTCAAGACGGCCTACTCGACCATCCACGCGCCGGCTTACAACGGCGGCGGCGGTGTCGGCCAGTCGTACCGGCTGCCGAGCGGTGCCGACTTCTCCGACGACTACCACGTCTTCGCCGCCAACTGGGACAGCAACGGCATCCGTTACACCCTGGACGGGACGACCGTGGTGACCCTCGACAAGGCCACGGTCGAGGCGACCCGCGGCCCGTGGGTCTTCGACCACCCCTTCTACATCATCCTCAACCTCGCCGTCGGCGGCGACTGGCCCGGCCCGCCGGACGCGACCACCGGATTCCCCAAGCGCATGCTCGTCGACTACGTGCGCGTGTACCAGTGACCACCCCCCGGCCCGGGGCCCGGCACGGCTGGCGTCGTGCCGGGCCCCGCACCCCCCACCCCTAAGGAGTGCGTTCGATGCCTCGGGCACTACCCCCGCCCCGTACGAAGCCGCGTCTGTTCACGCTGTTCGCCGCGCTCGTCGCGCTGCTCGGCACCGCTCTGGTCGTCGCGCCCGCCGCGTCGGCCGACACCCTGCTGTCCCAGGGCAGGCCGGTCACCGCCTCCTCCGCCGAGAGCGCCGCCACCCCGGCGAGCGCGGCGGTGGACGGCAACACCGGCACCCGCTGGTCGAGCACCTTCAGCGACCCGCAGTGGCTGCGGGTGGACCTCGGCGCCGCCAGCGCGATCAGCCAGGTCGTGCTGCGCTGGGAGGGCGCCTACGCCACCGACTTCCAGATCCAGACGTCCAACGACGGCGGCACCTGGACGACGATCAACACCACCACCGGGGCCACCGGAGGCGTGCAGACCCTGAACGTCTCCGGCAACGGCCGGTACGTGCGGTTGTACACCACCCGCCGCGCCACCCAGTGGGGCGCCTCGCTGTGGGAGTTCCAGGTGTACGGCCCTGGCGGCACGGCCAGCCCGTCGCCGACGATCCCGCCGGGTGCCGTGCGGGTGGCCGAGTTCCTGGCCGACTGCCCCTTCAGCCACCGGCTGCCGGACGACCCGATCATCTTCCCCGGCCTGGCCGGCGCGTCCCACATGCACAGCTTCTTCGGCAACACCACGACCAACGCCAACAGCACGGTGCAGTCGCTGCTGGCCGGCCGCAGCAACTGCAACCCGTCCACCGACCTGTCGTCGTACTGGACGCCCACCCTGTACAACGGAACCACCCCGGTGGAGCCGTCCATCGTCACCTTCTACTACCTCGGTGAGGGGGTGCGCGACGACGTGCGCGAGCGCATCCAGCCGCTGCCGCTCGGCCTGCGGATCATCGCGGGCAACGCCAAGGCCACCGGGGTGAACGACCCGACGTCCACGGCCCGCTGGTCGTGTCTCCACGCGGGTCAGGTGCCGCCGTCGAAGGACTTCGTCACCTGCCCGGCCGGCACGCAGATGGAGTCGTACCTCGACTTCCCGCAGTGCTGGAACGGCCGCGACCTGGACTCCGCCGACCACAAGAGCCACATGGCCTTCCCCGTGAACGGCGACTGCCCGAGCACCCACCCGGTGCCCGTGCCGAAGCTGCGCCAGGTGCTGAGGTACCCGGTGAACGGCAACCCGGCGGCGTTCAGGCTGGCGTCCGGGCCGGGGTACACGATGCACGGCGACTTCTTCAACGCCTGGCCCGAGGCGGAGATGTTGCGCCGCGTGGTCGACTGCATCCGTCCCAAGATCAAGTGCGGCGCGGACGGGCGTCCCTGATCCCATGAGAACCCGCCGCGTCGTCACCGCCATCCTGATCGGCACCCTCGTCACGGGCGGCTGCGCCCGCCCCGGCCCGCCCGCCGGGTCCGTGGCCCCCACGGGGGCACCCGTGGCGGTGGCGGTGACGCCGCGCGCGGGTTTCGGCCCCACCGACATCGCGTGGGTGGAGCTGATGATCCCCATGACCGAGCAGGCCCTGCGCCTCGCGGGGCTGGCCGGGGACCGGGCCGCCGACCCCGCGATGCGGCGGCTGGCCGGGCGGATCGGCGACGGCCAGAAGGCCGAGCTGGTCCACCTGCGCCGGTTGCTGCTGATGTCCGGCATGCCGTACACCGACCCGCACCAGGGTCATGACATGCCGGGCATGGCGACCCCCGGTGAGTTCAAGGTCATCGAACGCGCCTCGGGCGACGTCTTCGGCCGCCTGTACACCCGCACCATGCGGGAGAACCTGGCCCAGGCGGCCCACGTCGCCCGAGGCGAGCAGGCTTCGGGAACCCACCCCGAGGCGAGGGCGCTCGCCGGTGCCGTCGAACGGTCGCGCACCGCCCAGCTGGCCGAGCTGGAGCGCCTGACCGGCCGGTGAGCGGGCGTTGTGGCAGGGTGATCGGCGTGGAGGACATGTGGGATCTGGTCGTGGTGGGCGGCGGCCCGGCCGGGTCGGCGGCGGCGCTGCGTGCCGCGCAACTGCGCCCCGGGGCGCGGGTGCTGCTGCTGGACAAGGACGACTTCCCGCGGGACAAGGCGTGCGGGGACGGCATCGCCGCGCACGCGCGCGACGAGCTGGCGCTGCTCGGCCTGCCGGACGTGCTGGACGACTACCGTCCCGTGCGGCGGCTGGCGGTGGTCTCGCCGGGCGGCGCCCGGGTGGAGGCGACGGTCGCCCGGCCGAACCACGTGGTCCCGCGCAAGGTGTTCGACGCCCGCCTGGTCGAGGCGGCCCGGGACCGCGGGGTCGAGGTGCGCCGCCACCGGGTGCGGGCCCTTGAGACGCGCGGCGGCCACGTCGTGCTGGACGGCACCGTGCCCGCCAGGGCCGTGGTCGCCGCCGACGGCGCGAACTCGGTGATGCGGCGGCTCATCGGCGTCCCGCCCGCCGCCGCCCGGCACGTCGCCATCGCGGTGCGCGGCTACGCCGACGTGCCCGCCGGCGACGAGACGCAGTTCATCGCCATGCAGCGCGAGGGCTGGCCCGCGTACGCCTGGTCGTTCCCGGTCGGCGACGGCACGGCCAACGTCGGCTACGGCATGCTGCTGCCGAACCTCCGCGCCACCGGCCGCCCCGGCCGCGACGTCCTGCACGGCCGCCTCGCCGACCTGCTGCCCGGCCTGCCCGCCCGCGACCTGCGTGCCCACCACCTGCCGCTGTCCACCGGCCGCCCCATCCCCGGCGCCGGCCGTGTGCTGCTCGCCGGCGACGCCGCCGGCCTGATCAACCCCCTCACCGGCGAGGGCATCTACTACGCCGTCCTCTCCGGCCGCCTGGCCGCCGAAGCCGCCCTCCAGACCCCCGGCACCCCGCTCCCCGCCTACCGCCGCGCCCTGCGCGCCGCCCTGGGCCGCCACCTCCGCACCACCGACGCCCTCGCCTTCGCCGCCCGCTCCCCGTCCTTCCTCGACGCCGCCGTCACCACCGCCGCCCGCCGCCCCGAGGTCTTCGACCTCCTCACGGAGGTCGGCCTCGGGGCGGGCACCGTCCCCCTCTCCGTGGCCCTCGCCGTCACCGGTCACTGGGTCACGGCGGGGCGGTGGCGCAGGGGTTTCAGTGCGACGTAGACGGCGCCCGCGATGAGGAAGCCGGCCTCGAACGTGATGTCGCCCACCTCGGGGAACCGGCTCGGGACCAGGCCCACGTACAGCTCCTGGTTGCAGAACAGCCAGACCGACAGCACGACGCCGGCCGCCATGGCGATCGGCCCCGCCGGGCTGCGGTGCGACCGGTCGTACAGGCGGGCCAGGGGGACCTCGCCGCGGCGCAGGTAGTGGTCGGCCAGCACGACGGCCAGCCACGGGCCGATCCAGTACGAGATGACGAGCAGGAACGACTCGTACTTGTGGCCCGCGTCCTCGAGCCCGGTGAGGGCCACGACGAAGCCGACGACGCCGCACGCGACGGCGGTGATCGCCCGGCGCATCGTGAGCGGGAGGCGCACGCCCATCGTGAGCAGGGACATCGCGCCGGAGTAGACGTTCAGCGCGTTCGCCGAGACGGCGCCGAGCGCGATGGCCAGCAGGGTCAGGCCGGCGATCAGGCCGGGCATGTGGGAGGTGAAGGCGGTGGTGGGCTGCCCGAGCGCGTCGCCGCCGATGGTGACCGACGCCGCGCCCACCACCTCCAGCAGCACGCACGGGACGAACACGCCGAGCCCGGCCGCGAGCCCCACGGCCCGCTTGCCGGAGTCCGGCGGCAGGTAGCGGGTGTAGTCGGCGGCGTAGGGGTTCCAGCCGGCGGCGTACCCGAAGGTGGCGCCGACGGTGAGCAGGAACCCGCCGATCCCGCCGCCGCTGCCCGCGAACCCCGGGTCCGCCTTGGTCAGGATGACCGCCGACGCGACCAGGAAGATCACGGCGAGCACGGGGAAGGCGTACCGTTCGAACGCCTGCACCAGGTTGTGCCCGAAGAAGCCGAGCACCACCATCGCCGTGACCACGACCACCAGGCACAGCCACGCCGGCAGCCCGGTCAGCGTGTTGAGCGCCAGCGCCCCGCTGACGCTGTTCACCGCGAACCAGCCGATGCCGGCCGCCACCGTGTTGAACGCCGCGGGCAGCAGGTTGCCCCAGTACCCGAACGGCAGCCGCCCGAGCACCATCTGCGGCACCCCGGCCGCCGGGCCGCGCGCCGACAGCACTCCGTGCGACAACGCGCCGAGCCCGGTGCCCACGGTGACCGCCAGCACGGCCTGCCAGAAGCTCAGCCCGAACGCGGCCACCGACAGCACGCCGAGGAAGATGGTCGCGAACTCGAGGTTGGGGGACATCCACGTCCACAGCAGTTGCCGCGGCGTGCCGTGCCGGTCGGCCAGGGGGATGAACTCGACACCGCCGGGTTCCACCGCGGTGACCTTCGCGCCGTAGTCGCCTTCGCGTACCGCGACGCCGGGGGGTTCCAGAACCGTCATACCGTGATCGCCTTCAGTTTCTCCATGAGGTATTCGTGCGCGATGACCGGCGGATGCGCGACCGTGCCGATCGGCGGCCCCAGGGACTCCACCTCCGCCAGGGGGTCGCACTCGTAGAAGTAGATGAGGGACACCAGTTCCTCGTCCGGGGCGCTCGGGTCGGGTGGCAGCACCCGGTGCCGCGTGGACCGCCAGCGTTCGCCGGTCCAGCGGGCCAGCAGGTCGCCGATGTTGATGGTGAAGGAGTCCTCGGCGTACGGCGCGTCGATCCACTCGCCGTCCAGGGTGAACACCTGCAGGCCGCCGACGCCCTGCTGCCGGTCGAGCACGGTCACCGTGCCGAAGTCGGTGTGCGGGCCGATGCGGAACTGGCCGGGCTCGGGCGGGCCGACCTGCGACAGCGGCGGGTACCTGTTGATGTTCATCGTGTACGACGGGTGGCCGGCCCGCGAGGTGAAGAAGTCGCCCGGCAGGCCGAGTGCCGTCGCGCAGACGACCAGCAGCTCGTCGGCCAGGGCGCGCATGCGGGCCAGGTGCTCGGTGACCAGGCTCTGCAGCTCGGGCACCTCCGGCGGCCACACGTTCCGCAGGAACCATTCGGTGTCGATCACCGGGTCGCCGATCGGGTCGTCGGCGCCCACCGCGAACGTCTCCTTCAGGTCCGGCGGGGTGGGGGTGCCCTCGGCGTACCCGTTGGCCTCCACACCGGGCGGCAGCCAGCCGCGGCCCCCGACGGTGACGGCGTAGCGCCGCTTCACCTCCTCGGGGAGCGCGAAGAACCGCTTGGCGGCGGCCCGCACCCCGGCGCGAAGCTCGGGCGGCACCCCGTGGCCGGTGACGAGCAGGAAGCCGATCTCACGCAGCGCCTGGTCGACCCGGCTCGCCACCTCGGCGCGATCGGCGGCGCCGCCCTGGAACCACGGGGTCAGATCGATGATCGGGACCGTCTTCATGGGGTCATGAGTCCTCTCCGATGTCCTCGTTCCACAGCGCCGGGTTGGCGGCGATGAACGCGGTCATCAGCTCGACGCATTCGGGGGAGTCCAGCACCGTGACGGACACGCCGTTCTCCGCGAGCCACTCGTGCTGCCCGGTGAAGGTGCGGCTCTCGCCGACGACGAGGCCGGTGATGCCGAACTGGCGGATCAGCCCGCTGCAGTACCAGCACGGGGACAGGGTGGTCACCATGGTGGTGCCCCGGTACGTCCGCTGGCGCCCGGCGTTCCTGAACGCCGCGGTCTCCCCGTGCACGGAGGGGTCGCCGTCCTGGACACGGCGGTTGCGTCCCCGGCCGAGCAGGCGCCCGTCCGGGCCGAACAGGGCCGCGCCGATGGGGATGCCGCCCTCGGCGAGCCCCTTCCTGGCCTCCTCCAGCGCGACGGCGAGCATCGCGGCGGGGTCGGCGAGTTCGCTGGTCATGGGGCAACTATCCCCCGGGAGGCGCCCGGCGAGAACGGACAGATCGTCCGTAGTATGGCTACCTTCACTGGACAATCCGTAAAAGCGGGTAGGTATGCCGCTCACACTTCGCGAACTGCTGGCCTTCGACGTGCTGCGCGAGGCCCGGCCGCGCGTCCTCGCGGGGGAGGCGTCGCTGGACCGCGTGGTGCGCTGGGTGCACTCCAGCGAGATCTACGAGATCGGGCCGCTGCTCACCGGGGGCGAGCTGCTGCTCACCACCGGGCTCGGGCTCGCGGGCACCGACGCGGGTGCCCGGCGGCACTACCTGCGGGAGATCGCGCAGCGCGGGGTGGCGGGGGTGGCGCTCGAACTCGGCCGCACGTTCCCCGAGACGCCGCGCGAGCTGGTGGAGGAGGCGCGGCGGCAGGAACTGCCGTTCGTCGCGCTGCACGCGGTGGTGCCGTTCATCCGGATCACCGAGCACGTCAACACGCTGATCGTCGACTACGCCGGCCGGCGGCTGCGCCTCGGGGACCGGGCCACCCGGGCGCTCAACGAGACGCTCATCGCGGGGGCCGGGGTGGCCGGGGTGCTCGCCACCGGTGGCGAGGTGATCGGGGCGCCGCTGATGCTGGTGGCGGCGAGCGGGGCGCTGGTCGCCGCGCACGGCGTGGCGGGGGACCGGGAGGCGTGGCGCGCCGTGGAGCACGCCGGGTGCGAGACGCCGGTCACCCTGCACGGGCGGCCCTGGGGGCGGCTGGTGGCGGGACCCGGGTCGGCGCTGCCCGGCGAGGACCTGATGATCGCCCTGGAGCGGACGGCCGTCGCGCTGGCCCTGGCGATGCTGCGCACCGGGAGCCCGCCGAGCGAGCGGGACCGGCAGGTGTCCGCGCTGCTGCGCGACCTCATCGAGGGCACCGCCGAGGCGGACGCGGCGGTGCGGGCCATGATGGCGGGGTTCCAGCCGCCCCCCGACCACGTGCTGGTCGGTGTGGCCGCCGAGGCGGTGGAGTCCGCGGCGGCGCTGGCCGCCGTCGACCGCGCCGCGCACATCCTGCACACCTCCGCGATCCGCGGCCGTGTCTCACGCCTGGTGCTCGGCGCCCTCGCCGTCCCCCGTTCCCTGACCGACACGGTGGGCGCCGCCGCGCAAGCCCTGGAAGAGGCCCTGCGCCGCCTCAGCGCCACCCAGCTCCACCTCGCCGTAGGCCCTCCCGCCGCCGACCTCACCGACCTCGGCCCTTCTCTCCGCGACGCCCGCGCCGCGCTGGGCCTGCGCCGCACCACGTCCGTGGTCACCACCCGGGCCCTGGCCCTGGACCTGGAACTGACCCGCCACTTCGACCCCTCCCACGCCGCGGACCTGGTCCGCCGCGCCATCACCCCGCTGGTCGACTGGGACCGCACCCACCGCACCGACCTGGTGACGACCCTGGAGACCTTCCTCCTCCACGGCTGCAGCCCCACCCGCACCGCCGCCGCCCTCCACCTGGGCCGCCAATCCTTCTACCAACGCCTTCACCGCATAGAGACCCTCCTCGGCCACCCGGTCACCGACCCCACCGTCCACACCGCCCTACTCCTGGCCACCACCGCCCACCGCCTCCTCCACTGACCACGAGGACGGCCGGCGCCCTACCCATGACCCACGAGGACGGCCGGCGCCCTTCCCTAGGGCGCGTCGGCGCGCGTCCGGGAGGGGCCGCCGTCGGAGGGCGGCCGCCTCGGGGCTGCGCTTTCCGGCGCCGACGCGGTGGGACGTGGTGCGGCGAATCCGGCGCCTTCGTACGGTGGCACGCCGGTCAGGGGCGCAGGGCGGCGAGTTGCTGCGCGAAGGGGATCACCTCGTCCACCGGGGCGGCGACGGGGGCGGGCCGGTGCAGGACCAGGGCGGCGAGCTCACCGGCGGCGCGGGCGATGCGCACGGACAGGGCGTCGTCGCCCGTGTTGCCCCAGTCGTCGGAGGCCGCGTAGACGGCGGTGGGAACCACCACGGCCCGCAGATAGGAGAAGAGAGGACGCATCGCGTGCTCCAGCGCCAGAGAGTGGCGTGCAGAGCCACCGGTCGCGGCGACGAGCACCGGCTTGCCGGTCAGAGCGGTGTTGTCGATCACGTCGAAGAACGACTTGAACAACCCGCTGTACGAGGCACTGAAGATCGGCGTGACGGCGATCAGGCCGTCCGAGCCGGTCACGGCCTCAACGGCCGACCGCAGAGCAGGCCCGGGGAACCCGGTGACCAGGTTGTTCGCGATCTCCACCGCGAGGTCGCGCAGCTCCACCACGCGCACCTCCACCTCACGGTCTTCCCCCAGGGCCAGTCGCGCCGCCTCAACCAGCCGGTCCGTTAGCAGCCGCGTGGAGGACGGCACACTGAGCCCGGCCGAGACGGCCACCAGTCGCAGAGGTCTGTTCACGGTTTCTCTCCAAGGCCGATCTCGCAGGAAAAGGGTCAGGTCGTGGCCGGGACCCCGCCCGGCACCGGCTCGGCGCCCGCGTCCCGCCGGGCGACCAGGCCGGCGTGGGTGGGCCCCTCCGGCACCCCCGCCGGCCGCAGGGCGGCGAACTCCTTGCGCAGCACTGGGACGACCTCCTCGCCGAGGATGTCGAGCTGCTCCAGCACCGTCTTCAGGGGAAGCCCGGCGTGGTCCATGAGGAAGAGCTGCCGCTGGTAGTCACCGAAGTACTCGCGGAAGGCCAGTGTCTTCTCGATGACCTGCTGCGGGCTGCCCACCGTCAGCGGCGTCTGCTCGGTGAACTCCTCCAGCGACGGCCCGTGCCCGTACACCGGCGCGTTGTCGAAGTACGGCCGGAACTCGCGCACCGCGTCCTGGGAGTTCTTGCGCATGAACACCTGCCCGCCGAGCCCGACGTACGCCTGCTCCGGCGTGCCGTGCCCGTAGTGCGCGTACCGCTCCCGGTACAGCCCGATGAGCTGCATGAAGTGTTCCTTGGGCCAGAAGATGTTGTTGGCGAAGAACCCGTCGCCGTAGTACGCGGCCTGCTCGGCGATCTCCGGGCTGCGGATGGAGCCGTGCCACACGAACGGCGCCACCCCGTCCAGCGGCCGCGGCGTCGAGGTGAAGCCCTGCAGCGGGGTGCGGAAACGCCCCTGCCAGTCCACGACGTCCTCGCGCCACAACCGGTGCAGCAGCGCGTAGTTCTCGATGGCCAGGTGGATGCCGTTGCGGATGTCCTGCCCGAACCACGGGTACACCGGCCCGGTGTTGCCGCGGCCGAGCATCAGGTCCACCCGGCCGTCCGCGAGGTGCTGGAGCATCGCGAAGTCCTCGGCGATCTTCACCGGGTCGTTGGTGGTGATCAGCGTGGTCGCGGTGGACAGGATCAGCCGCTCGGTGCGCGCGGCGACGTACCCGAGCATGGTGGTGGGGGAGGACGGCACGAACGGCGGGTTGTGGTGCTCGCCGGTCGCGAAGACGTCCAGCCCGACCTCTTCGGCCTTCAGCGCGATGGCGACCATCGCCTTGATCCGCTCGTGCTCGGACGGCGTCGTGCCGTTGGTGGGGTCGGCGGTGACGTCGCCCACGGTGAAGATTCCGAACTGCATCGCGCTCATCCTCTGAGGGGTTCGATTGAAATTTCAACCACCTAAGCGTCGCGCCGCCCCTCCGTATTCCCGTGGGCTCCGCTCCCTGGCCACGATTGTGCCTCCTGTCCCGCGCACCCTCAAGATCGGCGCGAGAAGCCCGCTCAGAGCGGTCGTTGTGAGCGTTCAATGTAACTTTCAGTGCCGACCTGGGGGGAAGCGGGGTCTCGTTGACACCGTTCCAACCCGCTCGTACGTTCTGGCCGATCCGCCTGACACCCCCCGGCCCGCACCCTCCGTAGGCGGGCCGCCCCCGGATTGGACGACCATGAGATTTCCCCGGCTCCGCCGCGTCCTGATGGGCGGGGCGCTGCTCGCGGCGGGCACCCTCGTGCACGCCGCCACGCCCGCCGTCGCCGCGGCCGACCCCGTACAGGTGACGGTGAACACCCGTGCCGGCCTCGCCGCCGTGCCCGACACCGGAATCGGCGTCAACCACGCGATCTGGGACACCACCCTCGGCTCCGACCCCGTGGCCGACCTGCTCAAGGACGCGGGCGTGCAGATGGTCCGCTACCCCGGCGGCTCCTACGCCGACATCTACCACTGGAAGACCCACACCGCCCCCGGCGGCTACGTCGCGCCCGACACCGACTTCGACACCTTCATGCGCGGCGCGCGGCGCACCGGGGCGCAGCCCATCATCATCGCCAACTACGGCACCGGCACGCCGCAGGAGGCGGCCGAGTGGGTCGAGTACGCCAACGTCACCAAGGGATACGGCGTCAAGTACTGGGAGATCGGCAACGAGAACTACGGCAACGGCCACTACGGCTCCCAGTGGGAGGCCGACGACCACGCCGACAAGAGCCCCGACGAGTACGCGCGCAACGTGGTCGCCTACTCCCAGGCGATGAAGGCCAAGGACCCCACCATCAAGATCGGCGCCGTGCTCACCACGCCGGCCAACTGGCCCGACGCCATCACCGCCGCGGGGGACCCGGGGAGCTGGAACCAGAGGGTGCTGTCCATCGCGGGCCCGAGCATCGACTTCGTGATCCTGCACTGGTACCCCGGCCAGACCGGCGTCGCCGACATGCTCACCAAGACGGCGCACATCGACGACATGATGTACCTGCTGAAGCGGCAGATCGCCCAGTACGCCGGCGCCGGCTCCTCGCGCATCGGCATCGCCGTCACCGAGCTCAGCAGCACGGTCGGCACCAACACCCAGCCGGGCGCGCTGTTCGCCGCCGAGGCCTACACGCGGCTGCTTGAGCACGGCGTGTTCACCGTGGACTGGTGGAACGTGCACAACGGCATGGGCACCGTGTCGCAGATCGCCGGCCACACCGACTACGGCGACTGGGGCCTGCTGTCCAGCGCCCAGTGCTCGGGCGACGTCTGCCAGCCGCCGTTCAACACGCCGTTCGCGCCCTACCACGCGCTGGACATGATGAGCGTGTTCGCCCGCCCCGGCGACCAGCTCGTCCGCGCCGCCGCCACCGATCCGCTGGTCAGCGCGCACGCGGTGCGGCGCGCCGACGGCGAGGTGGCCGTCCTTCTGGTCAACAAGGACCCGGACGCCTCGCGCGAGGTCGCCCTCGACTACGCGGGCTTCGCCCCGGCCGCGGGGGCGCCCGTGGTCCACTCGTTCACCAACGGCGCCGCCGGGGTGACCAGCGCGCCGGCCGGCACGGCCACCGCGCAGACGCTGCCGCCGTACTCCCTCACCACGGTGGTGCTGCGCCCGGCCTCGGCCCCGGCGGGACTGCCGGGCGCGCCGGGACGGCCGGAGGCGAGCGCCGTCACCGACACCACCGCGACCATCTCGTGGCCCGCCGCCACCGCGGGGAGCCGGCCGATCGCCAAGTACGAGGTGCACCGCCAGTTCGGCGCGGTCAGCGAGCAGTGGGGGGAGACCTCCGGCACGTCCTTCACCGTGCGCAACCTGCGTCCCGGCACCCGCTACACCGTCAACGTGATCACCAGGGACACGGGCGGCGGCACGTCCTGGTCGTCGGAGCCGGTGACGTTCACCACCGGGAGCCCGGCGCAGAGCTCGTGCTCGGTGCGGTTCACCGACAACAACGACTGGGGCAACGGCTACATCGTGGGCCTGGACGTCACCAACACCGGCACCGAGCCGCTGAGCGACTGGACGCTCGCCTTCTCCTGGCCGACCGACTGGCAGCAGATCAACGGCGGCTGGAGCGCCACCTGGGCCCAGGAGGGCCGCACGGTCACCGTGAAGGCCCCGGCCGGCGCGGGACCGCTCGCCCCCGGCGCCACCGTGAGCGCGGGCACCGTGGCCTCCTACAGCGGGCCGAACGTCCTGCCGGCGCTGTTCACCCTGAACGGGAGGACCTGCACCACCCTCTGACCCGGGGACCACGGAGTCCCGTCCGCCGCACCGGCGGGCGGGGCTCCGGCGTGCCCGGCGCGCTCCATCCGCCGTCTCCTGCGGGCCTCAGGGAACGCCGATGCGCATTTGACAGGGGGGCTGACTGAAACTTTCAGTCCGCATCACGGCACGCGAAGAACGTCGTGAGCCGGTGGATCTCCGCCGCCGCATGCCGTCGCGCCTCCAATCACCACGGACGCGCGTGCCCGTCATCCGGCGGCTTTCCGGCGTCCGGCGGTGGGGGGCGGGTGCGGGACGCGCCGACGTTGACCCGTCATGGGGCGGTGGCTAGCATCCGGGTGATTTGATCACGACTGAAACGTTTCGATGAGTGATCAAAACTTTCTGCAGCCTGGCCCGTCCCCTTCCTCGGAGATCGCCCTATGAGAAGGTTCGCCATCGCCCGGCCCTCCCGCGCACCCGCGCGCACGGGCGGCGTGCTGCTGTCCCTGGTGGTCCTGGCCGCCGGGATCAGCCTGACCGTCCCCTCGGCCCAGGCCGCCGGCACCCCGGCCGCCGCGACCGGCGGTCACGCCGAGACCCCCTCCTACATCGACACCCGGCCCGGGCCCGGCCGCTTCCCGCTCGTCGCGGGCGGCAAGGCGGCCACGCTGGTCGTCAGCGCCGGCGACCACGCGGGGGTGGTCCGCGTCGTCGACGACCTGGCGACCGACATCGAGAAGGTCACCGGGGTCAAGCCGGCCGTCTCCACCACCATCCCGAGCCGCGGCGAGGTGGTGCTGGTCGGCACCATCGGCAAGAGCCCGCTCATCGACGGCCTGGTGTCGTCCGGCAAGCTGAACGTCGGCGGCATCGCCGGCAAGTGGGAGACCTCGCTGCAGACGATCGTCGCCAACCCGCGGCCGGGCCTGGCCCGCGCCCTCGTCATCGCGGGCAGCGACCAGCGCGGCACCATCTACGGCGCCTACGACGTGTCCAAGAAGATCGGCGTGTCGCCCTGGCACTTCTGGGACGACGTGCCCGCCAAGCACCGCGACTCGCTGTACGTGCTGCCCGGCCGGCACACCCAGGGCACCCCGAAGGTGAAGTACCGCGGCTTCTTCATCAACGACGAGAACCCCGCGCAGGGCACCTGGGCGCCGCGCTACTTCGGCCCCGGTCTCGCGCCGGGCTACGAGGGCGGCTTCAACAGCAAGTTCTGGTCCAAGATCTTCGAAGTGATGCTGCGCCTCAAGGCCAACTACCTGTGGCCCGCCGTCTGGGGCCGCGCGTTCGCCGAGGACGACCCGCTGAACCACGCGACCGCCACCAAGTACGGCGTCGTCATGGGCACCTCGCACGAGGCGCCGATGATGCGCGGCATCGAGGAGTGGAACCGGCACGCCGTGGCCGCGGTCCGCGACAGCGCCGGCAACATCGTCACGCCCGGCCGCGACCCCTACGGCGGCACCGGCGAGTGGAGCTTCCGCCGCAACGGCGAGGCCATCAAGAAGTACTGGGCCGACGGCATCCGCCGCATGAAGGAGCAGAACTTCGAAGGCGTCGTCACGCTCGGCATGCGCGGCAACGGCGACGTCAGCCTGCCCGACGGCGACGGCATCGACCTGATGCAGAACATCCTGGCCGCCCAGCGCGAGATCCTGGCGCGGGAGAGCGGCGAGTCCCTGGAGAGCATCCCGCAGGTGCAGACCCTCTACAAGGAGGTCCAGCGCTACTGGGACCAGGGCCTGCGCCCCCCGGACGACGTCACCGTGGTCTTCTGCGACGACAACTGGGGCAACATGCGCAAGATGCCGGACAAGCGGCTGCCCGCGCGGGCCGGCGGCTACGGCATCTACTACCACTTCGACTACGTCGGCGGCGGCCGCAACTACAAGTGGGTCGACACCATCAACCTGGTCAACACCTGGGAACAGCTCAACATGACCTACTCCTACGGCGTCGACCGCCTGTGGATGGTCAACGTGGGCGACATGAAGAACGAGGAGATGCCCCTCCAGTTCTTCCTGGACTACGCCTGGGACCCGGCGGCGCTGCCGCTCCACAAGCTGGAGGACTGGGAGCGCGAGTACGCGGCCCAGAGCTTCCCGTCCGACAAGGCCGCGGCCATCGCCGAGGTGCTGCACGACTACGGCGTGCTGCAGGCCCGCCGCAAGCCCGAGCTGCTCAACCGCAGGATCAGCCTCGACCCGGCCAAGAACCCGGCGACCGATTCCAGCGCGATCGTCTACGACGACGCCGCCTCGCCCATCAGCCTGACCAACTACGGGGAGATGGCGCGGTTCGTGGAGGAGTGGCGGCGCCTGGCCGCCAAGGCGGAGAGGATCCGCGGGCAACTGCCCGCCGGGTACGACGACGCGTACTACCAGCTCGTCTTCTACCAGGTGAAGGCCACCGCCAACCTGTACGCGCTGCGGGAGGCGCAGTTCACCAACCTGCTGTACGCGCAGCAGGGACGCGCCGCCACCAACGACCTGGCCGACCTCGCGCAGGCGCGGTTCGACGAGGACCAGGCCATGTCGGCGTACTACAACAACGAGCTGGCCGGCGGTAAGTGGGACGGCTGGCAGCTCCAGCCCAAGATCGGCTACGGCGACATCGCGCGCTACGGCCCGAACGCGCCCTGGCAGCAGCCCGAGCAGAACCACGTGGCGCTGCCCGACGCGTTCTACCCGCACCTGAAGCGCATCGAGGTGCCGGACGGCGCCGACATGGGCGTGGCGGTGGACGGCTCGGAGAAGTGGTGGCCGGACGCCGGCACCCCGGCCGTCCTGCCCACGTTCAGCCCGTACCAGAGCTACGGAAGCCAGTACATCGAGGTGTTCAACCGCGGCACCACCGCGTTCGGCTACGACATCCGGCCGTCCGTGCCGTGGGTGACCGTCTCGCCGTCGCAGGGCACCGTCGCCAAGCAGGTGCGCGCCACCGTCAAGGTCGACTGGTCGCGGGCGCCGAAGGGCAGGACCGAGGTGCCCGTCACGGTCACCGGGCCGGGCGGCGCGAGCGTCGTGGTCACCGCCGTCGTGGACAACCCGGACGTGCCGCGGCACCGCCTCAAGGGCTTCGTCGAGGCCGGCGGGTACATCGCCATCGACGCCGCCCACTACAGCAGGGCCGTCGGCGGGTCCGGCGTCGGCTGGAAGGTGCTGCCGGAGATCGGCAAGTCCACCGACGGTGTGACGCCGGCCCCGGTCACCGCGGACAGCGTGACCCCGGGCGGCGACAGCCCGCACCTGGAGTACACGCTGACCAACTTCACCACCGGCCCGGTGAAGATCTCCACGGTGCTGTCGCCGCGCAACAACGTCCTGCCGACGGACGGCCTGCGGTACGCCGTCTCGATCGACGACCAGGCGCCGCAGATCGTGAACGTCACCACGACGACCGGTGCCAACGACACCACGATGAACCGTCAGTGGGAGCGCAACACCTCCGACAACGTCAACGTGACCACCACCACGCACACCATCGCCACCGCCGGCACGCACACGCTGAAGGTGTGGATGGTCGACCCGACGGTGATCGTCCAGCGGATCATCGTCGACACCGGCGGCCTGCGCTGGAGCTATCTCGGCCCGCCGGAGAGCCGGAAGCTCTGACACCGGGGCCCCGCCACCAGAGGAGGCCCGCCGCCAGAGAACGCTCTCTGGCGGCGGGCCTCCCGCAGGCCGGCCTTCACGTCGCAGGCGCGGAGAAAACCGTTTCCCGACCTGGGATTCTGACGGAAAACCCCTGTTGGCGAGCACTCTCCCACCCGAGAGAGCGCTCTAGTGAGGCTCTTGACTCGGCACCGTTACACGGCGAAGATCGGCGCATCGCGGTCCCAGGCCGCCCGCCGAGATCGTCGTCTGACCGAGAACGGACCCTCATGACCAGACCCTTCGCCCGTCCCGGCACCCGGCGGAAGCTCTCCGCCGCGCTCGCCGGGGCCGCGCTCCTGGCCGGCGGCGTCGCCGCGGCGCCGGGCGCCGGCGCCGACACCGCCTCGGGCGGGCGGCAGCCGGTGATCGGGAAGCCCGCCATGGACCACGGCTGCGCCCGCATCGAGAACAGGCTTCCCACGCTCGCCGACTGGCCCAAGGTGGAGAGCGCCGTCAAGCGGAACCCCGCGGACGAGCGGCGCATCGCCAAGATCGTCGCCGGGATGACGCTGGCCGAGAAGGTCGGCCAGATGACCCAGCCCGAGATCACCTCCATCACCCCCGACGAGGTCAAGCAGTACTTCATCGGGTCGGTGCTGAACGGCGGCGGCTCCTGGCCGAACCGCGACAAGCACGCCTCGCCGCAGGACTGGCTGGCCCTCGCCGACGCCTACTGGCAGGCGTCCGTCAGCACCCGCACCAAGATCCCGGTCATCTGGGGCATCGACGCGGTGCACGGCAACAACAACGTGTTCGGCGCGACGATCTTCCCGCACAACATCGGTCTCGGCGCCGCGCACGACCCGTGCCTGGTCCGCGACATCGGCGAGGCCACCGCGCGGCAGATCCGCGCCACCGGCCAGGACTGGGCCTTCGCCCCGACCCTCGCCGTCGTGCGCGACGACCGGTGGGGCCGCACGTACGAAGGCTTCTCCGAGGACCCCCGCATCATCCGCGCCTACGGCTACGAGGCGGTCCGCGGCCTGCAGGACGGCAACTCCCACCGCCTCGGCAGCAAGGGTGTCATCGCGACCGCCAAGCACTTCATCGGTGACGGCGGCACGATCAAGGGCATCGACCAGGGGGTCAACCCCGCCACAGAAGCCCAGATGATCAACATGCACGGCCAGGGGTACTACGGCGCGCTCGCCGCCGGCGCGCAGTCGGTGATGGTGTCGTTCAACAGCTGGACCAACACCGAGGCCGGCATCGACGAAGGCAAGCTGCACGGCAGCGAGAAAGCCCTGAAGACCATACTCAAGGGCAAGATGGGCTTCGACGGGCTCGTGGTGTCCGACTGGAACGGCATCGGGCAGGTCGCCGGATGCACCAACGCCAGTTGCGCACGCGCCGTCAACGCCGGCATCGACGTCTTCATGGTGCCGAACGACTGGAAGGCGTTCATCGCCAACACCATCGCGCAGGTGGAGAGCGGCGAGATCCCGATGTCGCGCATCGACGACGCCGTGACCCGCATCCTGCGCGTGAAGCTGCGTTCCGGCGTGTTCGACGCGCGCAAGCCGTCCGACAGGCCGTACGCCGGCTCCGCCGACGCGCTTGAGGACAAGCGACTGGCCCGTGCGGCGGTGCGCGCCTCGCAGGTGCTGTTGAAGAACAAGGGCAAGGTGCTGCCGCTGTCGCCGCGGTCCAAGGTGCTGGTGGTCGGCAAGAGCGCCGACAGCCTGCCGAACCAGACCGGCGGCTGGTCGCTGAGCTGGCAGGGCACCGGCAACACCAACGCCGACTTCCCGGAGGGCACGAGCATCCTCGCCGGCCTGCGTGAGGCCCTCGGCGCGTCCAACGTGACGTTCAGCGAGACGGCCGACGGCGTCGACCCGTCCGCGTACGACGCGGTCATCGCGGTGATCGGCGAGACCCCGTACGCCGAGGGCGTCGGCGACCTGTCCCGTCGCACCCTGGAGGCCGCCAAGCTGTACCCGGCCGACCTCGCCGTGCTGGACAAGGTGGCCGGCAAGGGCGCCCCCGTCGTCACGGTGCTCGTCAGCGGCCGTCCCCTGTACGTCAACAAGGAGCTCAACCGCTCCGACGCGTTCGTCGCCGCCTGGCTGCCCGGCACCGAAGGCGCCGGCGTGGCCGACCTGCTGGTCCGCGGCCGCTACAGCGGCCACGGCTACACCGGCACCCTGTCGTACTCCTGGCCGAAGAGCGCCTGCCAGACCCCCCTCAACCCCGGCGACCCGGACTACGACCCGCTGTTCCGCCCCGGTTACGGCCTCCGCTACGGCCAGACCGGCAACGTGGGAACCCTCGACGAGACCTCGCCCGAGTTCGCCTGCGGCCAGACCGGCGGCGGTGGCACCGCCACCGAGCCCCTCCCCGTCTTCGACCGCACCGACCAGGCCCCCTACCGCAGCTTCCTCGGCTCCCCCGAGAACTGGGGCGCCGAGATCGGCCCCGACGGCACCGCCGCCCTCACCGAGATCAACGTCGTCCCCTCGGACGTCAACGTGCAGGCCGACGGCCTCAAGGCCACCTGGACCGGCACCGGCCCCGGCCAGATCTACATGCAGGACACCGCGGGCGGCACCGACCTCCGCGGCTACCTCAACGCCGACGCCGCCCTGGTCTTCGACACCGTCGTCCACTCACCCCCCGCCGCCCGCACCGTGATCAGCCTCCACTGCGTCTACCCCTGCCTGAGCGAGGTCGTCGCCACCAACCTGTTCACCGGCCTGCCGCAAGGCGTCAAGCAAACCATCAAGATCCCCATCTCCTGCTTCATGGGCCTGGACCTGGAGAACGTCAACACCCCGTTCCTCGTCTACACAGAAGGCGCCTTCTCCGCGTCCTTCGCCAACATCCGCTGGGTCCCCCAAGCAGCCAAGGACCCCGACGCCAAGTCCTGCTCCGACCTGAACTGAACCTCCAAGCCGCCCCCCCACGCCGACCCGACCGACACGGGCGCCCTCCGGGGCGCCCGCCTGTCGGAGGGCCCCTGTCGGAGGGCCGCCCGTTGGGGGCCGCCCGTTGGGGGCCGCCCGTTGGGGGGCCGCCCGTTGAGGGCCCGCCGGTTGGAGGGCCCGCCCGTCGGCCGGTTCCACCCCGTCGCACCGGACCATCCGGATCGGCGCCGCGACGGCGGGACGATGTACGGCGAATCCGGCGCCGCCGTACGGCGCTCGGCCGGGAAGAAGGAGACGTCACCCGGTAGGTGTCGGGAAGAGGGGGACGTCACCCGGTAGGTGTCGGGAAGAGGGGGACGTCACCCGGTAGGTGTCGGGAAGAGGGGGACGTCACCCGGTAGGTGTCGGGAAGAGGGGGACGTCACCTGGTAGGTATGGGGACATGCGACCTGAACCCGGCCAGGTGCTGCACTTCTCCGAAGACCCCGCCATCAAGCGCTTCGACCCCCACGTCGCTCCCACGTCGCGGGAGAAGGAACCGTACGTCTGGGCGGTGGACGCGAGCCGGTCTCCCGACTACTGGTTCCCCCGCGACTGCCCCAGAGCGCTCGCGTGGACGGTGGACGACTCCACCCGGGAAGACCAGGACCGCATCATCGGCCCAGGCTGCGGCGACCGCGTCCACGCCGTCGAATACGAATGGCTGGACGCGTTGAGAACGGTCAGGCTGTACGCCTACCGCCTCCCCGCCGCCCCCTTCAAGCCCTTCGGCACCCCAGCGACCCACGCCCACGTCGCCACCGAACCGGTGGAACCCCTCGGCCCCCCGGAGCCGGTAGGCGACCTCCTCCACCTCCACGCCGAGGCGGGCATCCACCTCCGCGTGCTGCCGAACCTGTGGCCCTTCTGGGACGCCGTCACCACGAGCACCCTCGGCTGGAGCGGCATCCGCCTGCGCAACGCCCGCCCCAGGCCCACGCAGCCCGAGACCCGCTGAACAGCTCACCCCATCCGGCGCAGCACCCATTCGATCGCCGGGCAGCGATCCATCACGACGTCGAGCCCGGCGTCCAGCGCCCGCCGTCCCGCCTCCTCGTCGACCACCCCCAGCGGCAGCCACACCGCCCCGGCCCCCGCCGCGATCGCGTCGTCCACCACCTGCCCCGCGAACTCCGACCGCCGGTACACCCCCACCACGTCCACCTTGACCGGTACGTCCGCGAGAGACCTGTACACCGTCTCCCCGAGCACCGTCTCAGCCACCGGGTGCACGGGAACGACCCGCTTCCCTCTCATCTGCAGGAGTTGCGCCTGCTCGTGGACGGTACGGCTCGGGTCGTCCCCCAGCCCCACGAACGCCCATGTCCCCGACTCGCCGAGCAGCCGCTCGATGACCTTCTCATCCGCGAAACGATCGTCCACGTCCTGCCTCAACACCGGACGGCGCCCGCGCCTTCCCGCTCAGGAGAGCGGAGGAGCCTTCCTGGCCGAGCCGCGGTAGTCCTCCACGGTGTAGCGGCGGTCGCTCTCGTCCAGCTTGACGTGCGCCGCCGCGGCCAGGTCGATCCCGAGGACATCGGCCAGCCGCACCAGGTACAGCGTCACGTCGGCGACCTCGGACCGCAGCCGCCGGGCCGCCTCGGGGTCGTCCATGACCCGGGACGACTCCTCGGGAGTCAGCCACTGCAACTCCGCGAGCAACTCGCCGGCCTCCCCGGCGAGCGCCATGGCCAGGTTCTTCGGCGTGTGGAACCGTTCCCAGTCCCGGTCGCGCGCGAACCGCCGCATCCGTCCTGCCAGCTCCCCGAGCTCACTCATGCCGGCACGCTACCGGCTCCGCCGTCCGGCACGGATTCTCCGTCACGTGGTGAGGGCGACGGGTTAGGCTCGGCCGAGCCCCGACGAGAGGAAGCCGTACGCCGTGAGCGACAACGGGACCGCCGTCTCCCACCGTGACCGGGTGCACGGCTGTCTGCTCGGCGGGGCGATCGGGGACGCCCTCGGCGCGCCGGTCGAGTTCGAGTCGATACGGGTCATCCGGCGGCAGCACGGCGCGGCCGGCCTGACCGGCCTGGTGCCCGACTGGCGCGGCAGGACCGGCCTGATCACCGACGACACCCAGATGACGTTGTTCACGGTGGAAGGCCTGATCCGCGCCGGAGCACGGGAGCGGGAGCGGGGCTTCGCGGCGCCGGTGGACGTCGTACGCAACGCCTACCTGCGCTGGCTCGACACCCAGGACCACCCGGCACCGCCCCCCGGGGACGACCTCGTCCGCACCGGCCGGCTCCGCGAGCAGCAGTGGCTGTACTCGCGCCGCGCCCCCGGCAACGCCTGCCTGTCCGGCCTGCGCAAGGGCCCCGGCCCGCTCGCCGCCCCCGGCGAGCCCGGTCCGGTGAACCCCGGCTCCAAGGGCTGCGGCACCGTCATGCGCTCGGCCCCGTTCGGCCTGGCCGCGCGCGACGCGCGCGACGCCTTCACCCTCGCGGCCGCCTGCGCCCAGATCACCCACGGCCATCCCACCGGCTACCTGGCGGCCGGGGCCTTCGCCGCTCTCGTCTTCCACCTCGCGCAGGGCACCCCGCTGCCGGCCGCCGTGCAGCACACCCTCACGCTCCTCGGCGAACATCCCGCCCACGAGGAGACCACCGACGCGATCGAGGCGGCGCTCGTCCTGGCGTCCATGGGCAGACCCACCCCGGAGACGGTGGAGAGACTCGGCGGCGCGTGGGTCGCCGAGGAGGCTCTCGCGATCGCCCTCTACTGCGCGATGGCGGCGGGCGACGACATCGAGCGGGCACTCCTCCTGGCCGTCAACCACTCCGGCGACAGCGACTCCACCGGCGCCATCTGCGGCAACATCCTCGGCACCCACCTCGGCGAAACCGCCCTCCCGAGCCACTGGCTCGGCCACCTGGAGGGCCGGGACACCATAACCGAACTCGCCGACGATCTCACCACCCTCATCACCGGCGGCACCGTGCCAAGGGACCGGTACCCGGGCTGCTGACCCCGCGAGGGAAGACCATGCGCGCACTGGGATGCCGTTCGTGCGCACTGGAAAGCCGGTCGTGTGATCCCGGGCGGTCAGCGACTTCCTCCATCGTCCGGCGGCACGGATCCGTCGAAGTCGTCGAGGTGCGAGGCCTCGGGGACATCGAAGCGGCGCACGAGTTCGTCGGCTTGGTCGTGCCTGCCGTGCGCGCGCAGGACATCGGCCACCTCCCTCGCCATCAGCACACGTTCGGCGTCGCCGTTCTCAAGGCCGATCGCTGACATAAAGGAACTGAAGTGGTCGGCGCCGGTCTGGGGCATCGGCTCGGGTCCGGCGAAGTCATGGTTCTCGGTGGGTTCCTCCGGGAGCGCGGCTCGTTGTCCGTTGGCCGACCGCAGCACCAGGTGCTGGAACGGCTCAGGTACGTGGGTGTTGTTCGCGGCGGAGGAGAGCTGGGCCAGCAGGCCGATGTCTTTGACCGTCTTCTCGACCTGGTCGTCGTTCTTCGCCAGGTACCACACCACGGCGCTGCCGGTGTCCTTGAGCACGCTCTCGCTGAGGTACGCACGTCTGCTCTGCTCGTACTTCGTCTCGTGTTCCCAGACGGTGTTCTCCTTGCGTGCCGCGGCCAGTTTGGCGAGCCGGTTCCTGTCGTCGTCGGAGAGAGTGAGCGTGACCGAGTCCGCCATCGCCTGAAGGCAGCCTGTCTCCTCCGCCTTCATTCGGCCGAGTGCTCCGCTCAATTCGTGCTGGACGAGGGACACCCGGTTCGGTGGCCTGTCCTCAGTGATCCGGCGTGCGCGTTTGAGAATCGCCTCGACGGCAGCGGCCCCCGGGTTGAGCAGGGTGTCGTCCCTTCTCAACCCGGTCGGCGTCCAGTGAATCGTCGCGGAGAAGACGAAGTCGTAGTCACTCCATGCGCTCGGCAGTGTGACCTCGGTGATCCGTCGCTCCCTTCGTTCCAGGGGTGGCACCGGTGGAGCTGCCGGCGTGTACGGCCCAGGCTCGTCCGCACGGCGCACCCAGCTCAGTACTCCGACGATCAGGCCTCCGAGCAGTATGAGGCCGAGAAAACCCAGCCAGATCGGCCGGGGAGCGAAAAAGATCAGCGCGATCAGAAGTAACCCGCAGAAGCCGGCGAGATAGATCGCCGCAGTCGTGCGACCAGAACTCATGTGAGGCCCCATCTTGTCGGAGGTCGAGGTCCGGCTCAGGCGGTCTTGACGCCTTGAACCGCGTAGATCCTGTGCACCACGCGATCTCGCAGACGTGCGCCGGGCTCCTGCGCGGTGGGAAGAGAACGTTCCACTTCGCCTGCCATGACGTACAAGCGCGCATGGATGTCTGCGCGGTGCACGGCGGCGTCCACGAGGATGTCGAGGAGGACGTCCCGGTGAGCCCCGTCATGACCGGCGGTGAGGAGCCACCGGCGAACGCTCGGAATCCACCCGTCCTCGGACCACTTCGTGAACACAGCGGTCCAGCAGGTGGTGACCTGATCCCGGACGAACCTGATGGCGAGGAGGCTCCTGGCCCGGTTCCCCTGGTCGCTCAGCACCTCGGGATCGGCCAGGTACAGGAATATCCCAGGGTCGGCCCGGTAGTTGTTGGACCCGTTGAACTGGAAGGTGAGCCGGTCCAGCATCAGACGCATCAGCCGCCGGTCCTCACGTACGAGTTTGGCGAGTTCCCCGTGCGCGCGGGTGCTGCGTTCGCGTCTCGCCAGGTGGTGCAGACGCACCACGGCCTCGTACGGGTGTCGCACCGCCATGACTTCGGTGCACATGGAGATGATGACCTCGGCGAGCGCGGGGGACGGGTCGGCTCTTGTCGACCATTCGTAGATCCGTCGCCGGAAGAACCAGCCCTGTCTCTGATCTTGCAGGGCCCCGGTCAGAGCTTGCGCAGCCGCGCGCGGTCCCGCGCTGTTCGCCGGCCCGGAGGCAGTCCAGCGTTCCACCTGGCCGACGAGCATCTCCCAGTAGCGCTCATGAAGGCACAACTCGGTGAACCTACCGACGAGTTCGTCCCGGCTGTACTTATCCAGGCCAGTGGACCGTGCCGCCTTACCCACCCAATCCGTTATGCCTGTCCGCAGGTCCGGCATGTGAGTCCAGATGTATCGCCGGACGGCCGCGTCGTATCCAAGGTCCTTGAAAAACACTTTGCCTTGGCCGTCACGCTCAGCGCCGATGGCGCGGAAGCGTTGGTTGAGGTCCTTGTGCTCCAGCGGTGGAACGTCCCCGCCGGGATGCTTCAGCTCACGCAGGAGCATGGCGGTGGCTTCGTGTATGACATCCGCGTGCGTTCCGTGCAGCATCGCAGTAGCGAGCAGCAACGCGCGTGATGGCCCGTCCCGTAGTTGACGCAGCCGGGAGGCCACCAGGTCTTCTCGGCCATGCAGTGCGGTGTGCGCTTCACGGCACCACCCGGCGAGATCCCCTTTCCCCCCGGCTTTCTCACGAGCTCTGACGACAAGTTTCGCGAACTGCGCGATGTCCTCCATCCGCGGAGTCCCGTCCAGGAACTCGGCGGTGTCGGGTCCCGGCTCCTGGATCGCGTCAGCGGGGATACCGTCGTGGCGCAGGTAGCGCCACAGCACCTCTCTCCCGGGCGGACGGGTGATCTCGACTCGGATAGGTTCCAGGCCCGACGTCAGACGTGCCGCCGTCTTGTAGGGCAGCACGACGACCATGCGACTCCGATGTCGGCGCACCGCCGCCCAAACAGAGTGGAGCTTTTCCTGGGCTCGTTCCCAGAGTTGCTCATCGACCTCAGACAGATCGAGGAGGAGCAGGCCGTCGTCGGAGATGCCTTCGGTCCCGAGGAACTCCCCGTTCTCGTCGTTGTTCAATTGCATCTCGTCGAAGGTGTCCTCGCCGGACCGCAGTTCGTACAGAAGTATCTGAGCGGCCGCCAGCCTGCCGCTTCCTGGCTGCCCGTACAGGAGAACGGCTCCCTGGGACGCGAGGAGCTCCCGTGCGTCGCCGAGTCTCAGCGGAGGTACGAAACGTGCCAGAAGCCATCGCAAATATCCTCCGGCGTAACGCCGGAACGGCGTTCCCTTCTTGTCCGTGAGTGTGGCATAGATGAAGGTGTTGTGCTGGGAGCCGGACCCCATGTGGTTCTGTGAATGCGGGCTGTTGACAATATGGGAGAACTGGTCGCTCAAGGCACATCGTCCCCGTCGTCGTCGTCCGCACCGCCGAATTTATGACTGATCCCGCCTTCATTTCCTCCTTCCACATAGGTCGCTCCAGGGCCAGAGAAATGTTGCTGGTACTGGTTTCCTTTGCCGAGATGAAGCTGTCCACGGTCCCCTTTCAGGACTATGCCGGCGTCACCTGTGACGTCCCGGTTCTGCACCACCGGGCCGTCGACATCGCCTACCCGGTTGTGCACCGAGCCGGAGTCCTCGGCGGTGGTGTGGTCGCGGAGGCCAGGCACCTGTTCAGTCAGTGCCTTGGCAAGCTTGTTCAGATCCGACTCGGCATTCTGATGGTCCAGCCTGACGGAGTGGAAGTCGGCGAGCCGGCTGAGCTCAGGAGGAACGTCCACGGATCGGAGCCGGGCCGTCATACGGCCGTCGAGGACAGGGATGATCGGGATCCCGGAGGCGATGGCCTCGAGGATCTCCCTCCGCACCCAGTCTGTCTCGTCGAGCAAGGCAGGGAAACTGGTCCACTTAGGACCGATCACGGCGAGCAACGCGTCGCTACCCCGGACGGCGCGCAGCAGTTCCTCCGGGTACGCCGAACCCGGTTTGATCGACTTGGAGGCGTAGAAGACGGCATCACTTCCGAAGCGGTGCGTGAGCTCTCTCTCGATCGTCAGAGCGGTCTTCTCCCCGTCGCCGGTGCGGTAATTGATGAACACTTTCGGCATGCGTGATCCCTACTACGGAGTGACGAGGCGTAGAGCGGTGGCAAGGTCGGGGGACAAGGCGCGTACCTCCGCGTTGCGCGAGTGGCGGCCGAGTACGCGGGTCAGGTGGCGTAGGTCGATGGCGATGGTGGCGGAGTTCACGGTGACGGCGTCGCCGAGGAGGCCGCGGATCAGGTGGCACGCGTGGTCGATCTCGCCGGCGGCGGCGTAAGCGAGGGCCCGGCGGACTCCGTAGCGGACCCGGGTGCGGAGGGCTTGGGGGGAGATGTTCGCGAGTTCCCGGTCGAGGATCGGTGCGGCCTCGGCGGGACGTCCGAGGTCGTACAGGCACCAGCCGGTGATCATGGCGACCGGGTCGGTGAGGTTGGACGTGCCGATGACCGGCTCGTCGGAGTCGGATGCCGAGCGCGCCAGCAAGGACCTGGCACGATCCAGGCTGCGCATGCACGCCGCGTGGTCCCCGCCGATGGCGTGTCCCTGGGCTTCGCGTTGAGCGGCGAGGCCGAGGACGCGCTGCGGTACGGCTTCGGCCTGCGCCTGCCTGGCCAGCCCGACGGTCTGTTCGGGATCCCCCCGGTAGAGCGTGACGAGGGCTCTCCTGACCAACCCGTACGCCGCCAGGTGGTGGTCTCCGCCGGCGGCGGCCAGGTCCACGGCCTGCCGTGTCCACCACAGCGCCCCCCGTTCGTCGCCGGACTCCTGGACCAGCCATCCCACGTACTCGGCGTAGCGCGAGCCGAGCCTGAAAAGGGCTTGGCGGATGGAGGGATGCGCGGTGGCGGCGACCTCCTTGAGTGTGTGCGTCTGCGCGATGAGCGCCGGTAGCACGACGGTGGGTCTCGTGACCTGTCCGAGCTGCCGGTACCGGTCGAACAGGAAACGGGACGCTTTCAGCAACTCGACGCCTTCGGACCGCGATCCGGCCGTGGTTCCTCCGATGCTGGTGTATGCCATGGACACCGCCCCTGCGGCGAGGACCTGTCTCCGGCCTATCGGCTGGAACCAGCTCTGTCCGTCCCCGGACAACCGCATCAGCCACACCTCCTCGTCGGTGTCGTCTGGCTCTTCCGGTTCAGCCGTGCCGGAAGGTGTCCGAGGCACGAGCCGAGCCAGACGGCCCTGAGCGTTGAGCACGGCATCACAGATACCGGCCAGCTCGTGGCTGGGAGCCTTGAGCCCGCGTTCCACTTTGCTGAGCTGAGCCTTGCTGTAATGCACCTTTTTGGATAATTCGGTCAGAGAGAGATCGGATTCAATTCTCAGTCTCCGAAGCTCCTGTCCGAAAAGGATCAGCTGCCGCACGACGTGGACCTCCGTCACTTCATCGCCGAGCAGCCGACGTCGCAAGAATGCGCCACGGCGAGCTACCCGGGCAAGGCCGATGCCGGTGTTTCCCGTTTCCACTTTTCCAGGCCGCCTGGGACGTCGCCACAGGCAAGCCTCGATTGGTTTTTCGAGAGGAGTTCTCAGCTCTCGGGATTATGAGCAGCCCGCAATGAGGTATTCAGTGAGAACCGCACCGGTTCGCCGAGGACGGTGACCGCGCAGAGTGGCTGATGGAGGCATTCCACGTGGCGGGGATGAGACGCTCCTGGAAGTGGACGAAGCTGGGTGGCGCGGTGTGGTAGCGGGCTCACCGACCGCGTCCGGCCTTCGTCACCAAGTGTCTCGGCGGCCCTCCGGTCGGTGCGTGATCACGGTACGGATGTCGAAGGACACAACCACGATCCTGGCCGATGACCTCACCCACACACCTCGCCGGCGGCGCCGTACCGAGGGGCGGGTTCCCGGATCGCGGATCGCGGATCGCGAGACAGAGTTCCAGCCGAATGACGAGCCGCAGCAATATATCGCGGCTCTGAGCTCGCGAAATACGCTCCGGAAGGTGCCATATGAGGCCATGCTGCGCCTTGCCGACGCCCGTCTCGTCATGGCCCGTCCTGGCCGTTCTACCACCGTCAGCACGCTCGCCGCGTGTGACGTCCGCGACGCGCGTGATGTGGTCGCCGCGATGCACGAGGTGCCCGTGGCTGCCAACCGGTCCCTCGCCACCGTGCTCGACCAGTTCACCCCGTACTGCGCCGTGCGGACGGCTGCGGTTCTCCACACTCGGGCGGACGCGACTCGATCGCCAGGCATGACGAACTCATCCGCCTGTGCGCCGCAGGCGACGCGGAGCAAGCGGCATCGGTCGTCTTCGTCACCTGGCGTTCTCTCCTGGCCACAGAGGACGAGCGGTACGGCTCAAGAGGAGAGGAACACCTCGCTGAGGTGCCATTCGAGACCTTCCTGGCTAGGACGGTCCAGGCGCGCCTCCGGTACGCCGATGGGTTGCCCGGCCCGCTGGTAGAACTCCTCGCCGTTGCCGAACTCGTCACGTAACCGTGGGCTGACCCGGAGACGGTAGGCGGGGTCCACCGTGAGGTACCCACGGTCGAACAGGGTGTGCACGTCCGAGCGAAGCAGTAGTCCGTTGTCCAGCCGATGCTGGCCGCCAGCCGAGAGAGGACGGATGTGTGCGGCCTGCAGCACGGGGCGGATCTTGTCACCGGTGACCGCGCATTTCCTGTTGTAGGCACGTAGGACGACGGCCTGGAAGGACTGCTGGCCGAGCCGGCGAGGGGCAAGTCGCGGATCGCCGTAGACGGGGCCGTCGCGGTGCCAGGGCTGGGAGAGATCGACTTCGACGGGGGCCCCGAGCAGGCGTAAGAGGAGATCTTGGAAGTAGTCGGCGCGGGGGTGGACGGCCAGGTCGTACCCCTTGCCTTGCACGATGTTCGACGCGAAGTCCGGCGGAGGCCCGGCGGAGTCGTCGAGCGGAAAGAAACGCGTGTCGCGGACGAAAACGCATCCGATCACCGGGTCCTCACCGGAGGCGATCGGCTGGCTGCGATACCTGCCGATCCGTAGGCGCATCTCATCCAGGTCGGCCATGCCGTTGGCCTGACCGAAGAACTCCCAGGCTTCCGACACGCGAAGCTGCACGAAGCCGCTGTAGAACCCGCCACCGACGACACGGTTCTGCGGATGGTGGCTTTTGAAGAAGAACGGTTCACCAGGGCTGAGAACGCGGAACTCGCGGTCCCCGGACGGCCGCCAGAAGTTCACTTCCGTCAACTCGGGACGAGCCGCCAGGAAGCGGTACCACTCACCGTCTGTCACCCCGACGTAGGCCTTCATGGCGGGCATTATCCATCGCACTGATCGTCCTTGTCAGTCGGCACGGAAACTCGCCTCGCTTAAGTCATCTGCGGAGCCGGAAAGAGGACGTGAGCATGCCGCCGACCGCAGTCGAAAGGTCGTGGATCAGGAAGACCCCCTGCCAAGAGCGGTGTCGATGTCGGTGCCGTCCCAGCCTGATTCGGTTCTCCAGATCACGGAGACGCTGTAGGTCTTTCTGCACGACCTCTGCGGCCCACTGGTGTTGCGGAGGCTCCGGCGGCACGAGGAACAGGTCGTCCCCGTTCACCGATCGCCTGTTCCACGTCCAGTATTCGTTGCGCGCCTTCCCGTGGGCGCTGGAATGTGTTGCCGTGCTCTGCGAGTACCTCGTACACGCTGCGGCCGCCTGTTGTGTCACAGATGATGTCGGCGAACGGTGAGGTGGACGAGGGGTGCAGGCGTGCTAGACACAACTCTCCGCGACCGTGGGTCGTGGAAAGGACGTTCGCCTGGCTGGGGCGCTACCGACTCGGAAAGCGTGATCTACGCCGCAACCTGCATGCTGCTCCTACACCGCCCCACAGCACTACGACCCTGACTTCTCAGACACCCTCTAGTCGGCTCGCCACATCACGGCGCGTGCGGCTTCGGCGATCAGGCCGGCGACGGCGTGCGGCTGGGAGACGGTGACGGCGTGGGAGGAGTCGATCTCGATGGCGGCGGATCCGGCGCGCCGGGCCATGAAGCGCATCGACTCCGCCGGGATGGCCAGATCCCGGGTGGTGATCATGGTCCAGGACGGGATGGTCGTCCATGCCGCCCGGGTGGCGGTGTCCTGCAGCGCGGACGCCGCGATCGGCCGCTGCGTGGCCGCCATCAGCGCGGCGACATCCGGGTCGACGTCGGCGGCGAAGACCGCGTGGAACCTGTCCTGCCGGATGTAGAGGTCGGAGCCCGAGCCGCCGCCGGGAAGGGGGAACGGCACAGGGGCGAGGGCGGGGCCGAGCTCGCCTCCGGGGAACCTGGCGGCCAGTTCGGCGGTGCTCTCACCGGCCTTCAGGGCGAAACTGGCGATGTAGACGAGCGCCACGACGCCGTCGGCACCGTCGGCGGCCTCGCTCATCACCGACCCGCCGTAGGAGTGGCCGGCGACCACGACAGGGCCCGACTGCGCGTCCAGGACGCTGCGCAGGTAGGCGGCGTCCTCCCGCAGCCCGCGCAGCGGGTTGGCGACGGCGACGACCGCATGGCCGCGATGCCGGAGGTCGGCGATCACGCCGTTCCAGGACGAGGAATCGGCGAACGCGCCGTGGACCAGAACGATGGTGGGGGTCGCCGGCTTCACGGACATGGGGGCAGTGGAGTACATCGGATACGGCCTTTCGGTGGCCGGACGGCTCAAGCCGCCCGGACTCGTGCCCGCGGACCTGGCCCCGCGGCGACGATCGACGTTGGCCCCGCGGCGGCCGACGTGGGCCTGCGGTGGCGGTCAACAGAGGGTCCGGTCGCGGCCGCCGTGTCGTGCCGCCCGCGATGCCCGGACACCGGTATGCAATATATTGCCGGGCAAGTATGCGGTCAAGAGGACGTCTGAGCTTGCGAAATACCGAAGCGTAGGGTGCAATATATTGCATGCCCATCCCTCGGAACACACCGGTGATCGACCGGCACCTGCTCCGCGACAGCGTCTACCACCACCTGCGCGACGCCATCGTCCGCGGCGTGTTCGCCCCCGGTGAGCAGTTGCGTGACATGGAGCTCGCGGCCTGGCTCGGCGTCAGCCGCACCCCGGTACGCGAGGCGATGTTGCGGCTGGCCGACGCCGGCCTCGTCGAGGCCCGGCCGGGCCGGTCCACGACCGTCAGCTCGCTGGCCCTGCGCGACGTCCGCGACGCGCGCGACGTGGTCGCCGCGATGCACGAGGTGGCCGTGCGAGAGGCGGTGGCGAGCCTCACCCAGGCAGATCTGGACGCCATGCGCGCCGCGAACCGCCGCTTCCGTACCGCGGTCGAGCGAGGCGACGTCGAGGAGGCCCTGCGCGCCGACGACGACCTCCACGCCGTCCCGGTGACCGTCGCCGCGAACCGGGCGCTGGCCACCGTCCTCGACCAGTTCACCCCCGTGCTGCGCCGCGCGGAACGGCTCCGCTTCTCCACCCTCGGCGGACGCGCCTCGATCGTCCGCCACGACGAGCTCATCCGCCTCTGCGCCGCCGGAGACGCCGAGAAGGCCGCGGCCGTCGCCTTCGACACCTGGCGATCCCTGCCGGCCACAGAGGAGTGACGTGGCCCTCACCGACTTCCCCCGCCACCGGCTGCTCTACGGCCCGAGCCCGGTCCACCCGCTGCCGCGCCTGACCGCCCACCTCGGCGGCGCGTCGATCTGGGCCAAACGCGAGGACTGCAACGCCGGCCTCGCCTACGGCGGCAACAAGACCCGCAAGCTGGAGTACATCGTCCCCGACGCGCTGGCCCAAGGCGCCGACACCTTGGTGTCGATCGGCGGCTACCAGTCCAACCACACCCGCCAGGTCGCCGCCGTCGCCGCCTCCCTCGGCCTGAAGGCGGTCCTGGTGCAGGAGAACTGGGTCGACTGGCCCGACTGCGTCAACGACCGCGTCGGCAACATCATGCTGAGCCGCATCATGGGCGCCGAGGTCCGCCTGGACCCGGCCGGCTTCGGCATAGGCTTGAAGGAGTCCTGGACCCGCGCCATCGAAGACGTCAAGCAGCGCGGCGGCACCCCGTACCCCATCCCCGCAGGCGCCTCCGACCACCCCCTCGGCGGCCTCGGCTTCGCCGACTGGGCCTACGAACTGGAACGCCAGGAACGCGACCTCGGCGTCTTCTTCGACACCATCGTCGTCTGCTCGGTCACCGGCTCCACCCAGGCCGGCATGATCGCCGGCTTCGCGGCCCTGGAGGAAGTCGGCGGCCGTCCCCGCCGGGTCCTCGGCATCGACGCCAGCGCCAAGATCGACGAAGCCCGGGACCAGATCACCCGCATCGCCACCGCCACCGCCGGCCTCATCGGCGTCCGGCGTCCCCTGCGCGCCGACGAGATCAACGTTCTTCCCGGCTGGGCCGGCGACCGCTACGGGATCCCCGTCGCCTCCACCCTCGACGCCATCCGCCTCACCGGCCGCCTCGAAGGGATGATCATCGACCCTGTCTACGAGGGCAAATCCATGGCCGGACTGATCGACCTCGTCACCAGCGGCGAGATCCCCAGCACCTCAACCGTGCTCTACGCGCATCTCGGCGGCCAACCGGCCCTCAACGCCTACAGCGGCCTGTTCTCCCGCTGACCCCACAGCCGGCCTGCTCACGCGGTCCGTACAGGCGTCGTTTGCCCACGCATTTCGGCGGGTCGGAGGCGTGAGGCAGGAGGCGTGGTGGGGCGTGGTGTGGACCGGGCTCTGGAGTCGCGTTCCCTGCACGCAAAGGCAAGAGCTTGGCGCGCTCCGTCAAGTCGTACCGTGGGCCCTTTGTCATTCTCGGTGGCAGGTCACGCACGACGTCAACGACATGGACGGGAGGTAGAAATGCATCATGCACAGTCCGGAGGCAGTCTCCTGCGTCGGGTCATCATTACCTTCATCGCAGTTCTGGCCGCTCTCACCGCTGTCCCGGTAGCCTCGACCGCTGCTCGGGCAGCCGAACCGAGTTGCACAAGCCCCAGCCATTCCGTGAACGCGGAGGGGTCGGGAATCATGCTGGGCACCTACAACCTCAAGGTCGCGCCCTACTCTCATTGCGGCAATGTCATGAGCGTGGCTCAGGGGAGCGAGATCTACTACCACTGCTTCTTTTTCAACGACTACGACAAGTGGTGGGTATATGGCCGCGTGAAGGGAACCTCCACCTACGGCTGGATGTCCTGGGACAACCTCCGTGACACCTACCTCGATGACAACGGCGACGGCTACTACGATGACAGGGACTGCTAGCCAGTAGTACGCGGCCGCCGGGACCGCACCGCAGAGAGCGAGCATCAGCCCCGGGTCGTGTGGGTGGACAACACTTCTGCGTAACGGAGAGAAATGCCCTCAGGCCGGTTGGCCTGAGGGTTCTCCGCTGCTCGGGGGTTGATGCTCCCTGCCTGTTTGGCTCAAGGAGTCACCGCCCGGAGATGGACGTCTCCGACGCTGACCCCGGTCACCTGGAGGCGCGTGCCGCCTCCGCGTCGTCGTAGCGCCGGCGGGCCCGTTCGACGTGGCCGAGGTTGGCGTCGGCCCAGTCGGCGAGGTGTGCGAAGAGGGGGCCGAGGCTGCGGCCGAGCTCGCTGATCTCGTACTCGACGCGCGGGGGGACCTCGGGGTGGTAGGTGCGGGTGATCAGGCCGTCGCGTTCGAGCTGGCGCAGGCGCTGGGTGAGGACCTTGGGGGTGATGTTGGTGATGCGCCGCTCCAGCTCGACGAACCGCTGGCGGCCGAAGGTGTGGAGGGACCAGAGGATCGGTGTGGTCCAGCGGCTGAACACCATGTCGACGACGGGGGAGACCGGACAGGCCAGCTCGGGGTCGGTCGTGGCTTCGAACACCGGTCTGGTCATCGTGCACCCCTGCTGGTCAGTCACTTTCTTCTAGGTACCTACTATACCGAGGCTGTTAGCGTCGCCGTCGTCGCGAAAGAGCACAACATGAGGAGTCGATCATGATCGTGGTGACGGGTGCGACGGGGAACGTCGGCCGGCCGTTGGTGCGGGCCCTGGCCGAGGCGGGGGAGCGGGTGACGGCGGTGTCGCGGAAGGCCCCGGTGGATCTGCCGCACGGGACCAGGCACGTACAGGCCGACCTCGCCGAGCCGGAGAGCCTGCGGCCGGCCTTCGACGGCGCCGGCGTCCTGTTCCTGCACGACGGCGGTGCCGGTGGTCACGGCCTCGCCCCGAGGGCCATCGTGGACGTGGCGAAGGCCGCCGGGGTACGGCGAGTGGTGCTGCTCTCGTCGCAAGGCGTGGCGACCAGGCCGGAGTCACCCTCGCACGGCGGCGTCATGCGGGCCGTCGAGGACGCGGTACGTGAGTCCGGCCTGACCTGGACGATCCTGCGTCCCGGCGCCTTCGCGTCCAACGCCTTCGCCTGGACCGAGTCGATACGCGCCGAGCGCACGGTCGCCGCGCCGTACGGCGACGTCGGCCTCCCCCTGATCGATCCGGCCGACATCGCCGAGGTCGCCGCCGCGGCCCTGCGCAAGGACGAGCACACCGGTCACGTCTACGAGCTGACCGGCCCCGCCGTCGTCACCCCCCGTGAGCAGGCCGATGCGATCGGCGCGGCCCTCGGCGAGCCCGTACGGTTCGTGGAACTGACCCGCGCCGAGGCGTACGCGCGGATGGCGGCGTTCATGCCGGAGCCGGTCGTCGAGACCTCACTGGCCGTCCTCGGCGAGCCGAACGCAGCCGAGCTGCGCGTCAGCCCGGATGTCGAACACGTCCTCGGCCGCGCACCTCGCGGCTTCGCCGAGTGGGCCCGCCGCAACGCCGTGGCGTTCCGGTAGAGGGTCGCCGCCGACCGGGGTGCGGGTGGCCGAGGGCGGGGACGGCCGGAGGCCGGCGAACTTCTCGGGCCGCTTCCGTCAGATGACGAGGTTCGCGGCGAGGGGACGGGGATCTCACTCCTCGCCGGAGAACCGTTCCCACGCGCTCTGCCGGGTCATGCCGAGCGCCTCGCCGATCTTGGCCCAGGTCACGCCGCGACGCCGCAGCTCCTGGACCCACGAGCGCAGGTCCGTCTCGACCTGGTCGGCCACGGCGGCGACGCGGGGGATGTGGTCGAGCATCTGCTCGTCGGTCAGCGACTCCCACGTCGGCAGGCGCGGGTCGGCCGTCTTGTCGCGGTGCTCGCCGATGACGGCGCCGGCCAGGTCGACGCACTGGTCGCAGATGTAGACCCCGGGCCCCGCGACGAGTTTGCCGACCTCGCCACGGTGCTTGCTGCAGAACGAGCAACGCAGGTCTTCGACACTGCCGGTGGCCATGCCACGCCTCCTTGTCAGGTTACTCCTGACGGCAGGGTAGCCGCGTCAGGGGTAACCTGACAACCCCGCAAGTCGTCTCACAGGGAACGCCATGCAGCCACTGCCGGGCACGCCACGGACCCTGGGTGAGATCCAGACGTACGTCGCGGCCGTGGAGGAGACCTGGGGGTTCGCCGACTGCACGATCCTGGAGCAGACGCTGAAGCTCGCCGAGGAGACGGGGGGAGTGTGCAAGGCCGTACGCAAGCACCTGGCCCTGCCGATGGACCCCGGCAGTACGGCCGGGGCCCTCGGGGACGAGCTCGCCGACGTCCTGATCTTCCTCGCTTCGATCGCCAACCGCGCCGGCGTCGACCTGGCGGACGCGCTGCGTGCGAAGGAGAAGGTGAACGCGACGCGCGTCTGGACCTGACGCGGGGGCTCAGCCGGCGAGGCGGGTGATGGCGGTGACGGAGCGGTCGACGTCCGCCTCGGTGGTGGTGGCGTTGGAGACGGAGATGCGCATGTAACGGCGGCCCCGCCAGGTGGTGGCGCCGGTCCAGCAGGTGCCGTCGGCCTGGACGGCCCTCACCACGTGGTCGGTGCGGGTGTCGTCGCCGAAGCCGACGAGAACCTGGTTGAGGACGACCTCGTTGGCGATCTCGAAGCCCGCGGCGGAGAGGCCGGTGGCGAAGCGGCGGGCGAGTGCGCAGCAGCGGTCGACCAAGGCCGTGACGCCGTCGCGGCCGAGTTCGCGCAACGCGGCCCAGACGGCGAAGCCGCGGGCCCGGCGGGAGGACTCGGGGGTGAGGGCGGCTCCGGCCGGTGTGCCGCCGGAGCCGGCCAGGTACGCGGCGGTGTAGGACATCGCCGCGGCGTGGGCGGCGGGATGCGCGCAGAACGCGAAGGCCGAGTCGTACGGCACGTTGAGCCACTTGTGGCCGTCGCAGGCCCATGAGTCGGCCAGGTCCACGCCGTCCACCAGGTGGCGGGTGGCGGGGGCGGCGGCGGCCCACAGGCCGAAGGCGCCGTCCACGTGGACCCATCCGCCGTGCCGGTGGGCCAGGTCGGCCGCCTCTCGGAGGGGGTCGCAGGCGCCGGTGTTCACGTTGCCTGCCTGGAGGCACACGATGAGAGGGCCGGGGGAGCCGGCGCGCAGCACCTCGCGCAGGGAACCCGGGTCCATGGCGCCGTCAGGTCGCGCGGCTACGGGCTCCACGACGTCGGATCCGAAGCCGAGCAGGCGCAGGGAGCGGTCGATGGTCGCGTGCCGTTCCTCGCCGGCGACGACGCGGACGGCCGGTGCTGCGTGCAGGCCGCGTCGTTCCACGTCCCAGCCGGCGTCGGCCAGCACCTGGTGCCTGGCGGCTGCCAGGCCGACGGTGTTGGCGGCCTGGCAGCCGGTGACGAAACCGGTCGACGCGGACGGCGGGATGCCGAGCAGTTCCTTCAGCCAGGCTCCCGCGGCGGTCTCGGCGGCGATGGCGGCGGGGGAGGAGACGGCGGTGGTGGCGAACTGGTCCCACGCGGTGGCGAGCATGTCGGCCGCGGTGGCCGCCGGGGTGGCGCCGCCGGCCACGAAGCCGAAGTACCGAGGGCCGGCGCTGGCGACCAGGCCGGGCTCGGCGGCGCCGATCAGATCGGCCAGCACCTGCTCCGGTGGCGAGGGGGCGGAGGGCAACGGGCCGGAGAACGCGGTGTCCAGCGCGTCCTGGTCGACCGGCACCGCGACCGGCCGGTCGGGCAACGACCGCCGGTAGCCGGCCGCGTGGTCGGCGGCCAGGCGGAACAAATGACTCAGGTCTTCCATCACTCCACCTTATCTGCATGGAGTTCGCAATTATCTATAAATGCGGGCTAGACCGACAATTAGTATCAATTTACGGCGAGCTGGCTGGGGTGGGATATCACATCGATATGCCGATATCAAATGCTCTTTTTGCTCATAGAGGGGACTGTTGGGAAGGGCCCAACCTCTGTCCGATGCCGGGCACACGCCCCTAAGGTGTACCGGGAACATTTGGCGGCAGCATTCCTCCGGCTTTGGGGAGACAATGGTAGACATCAAGAACGTCGTCATCCTTGGCGACAGCATGTCCGACATCGGGAACAAGTGGTTATGGCCCACCGGTGAGCTGGGCCGGCTCTTCCGGGCGATGCGCGTGAACGAGACGGGCCGGTTCAGTGACGGGAAGAACTGGACCGACTTTCTCGTCGAGTGGGCGACCGGCGAGACGCTCATGTGGGGGAACCGGGACCTGGCGATCAGTAAGTCCACGAACTATCGCACCCTCACGGGGTATTCCGTGCTCGGGGTGGAGTCGTGGGACAAGCCGGTCGAGCCGAAGCCGCCGTTGGACCTGGAGGCGTACCTCAAGGCGATGAAGGCGCCGCCCAAGGAGACCAAGGCCCTGCCGGAGATCAGGTACGTCAACTACGCCATGGGAGGGGCGATCGTCACCAACGACTGGTCGCCCAAGTTCGGGGCTCTCACCTACCTCCGGGGGCAGGTGGAGGACTACCTCGCGCAGCGCAGGCACATGTCGGGGGCGTTCACCGGGGAGACGCTGCACGTCATCTGGGTCGGGCTCAACGACTTCGTCACGGTGGTGCGGCCCGACTACGACCCTTCGAACAAGAACCTGCCGTCCACGGCGGACTTCGGGGCGTGGTTGTCGTGGAGCCAGACGTATCCGAAGGAACTCGCGAACGGCGTCGGGGTCTTCCCGGCCGTGGCGGAGATCCGGTCCCTGGTCGAGCTGATCAACTCCAGTTTCCCCGGGGAGCAGGACAGCCACCACTTCATGGTGGTCGACCTGCCCAGCGTTTACAACGCCATCCGCTTCATGGAGGGCCTGGGCGACCCCCAGTGGATCCCCCAGGCCAAAGCGATCGAGCCCGTCATCCGGCGCTACAACGAGATGCTGGCGAGCCTCGTGCACAAGTGGCCGGCCGGTGACCATGCGCCGGACCCGGCTCGGGTCCACCTCGTGCGGATGAGCGCGTGGATGGACTACGTCAGCGAGAACCTGGAGACGTGGAAGTTGTCCAAGCAGGCGCAGGACAAGGGGGTGCGGCCCTTCTACACGCCGGGCCTCCCGCCGACGCCGAAACAGGACCCGGTGACGCCGGACATGCGGCGGCGCATCACGACCAGTGACCTCGCGCACCCGACCGAGGCGGTGTACGGCGTCATCGCCCGGTACTTCGTGACCCAGGTGGTGGACAGCGGATACACCTTGGGCAGGCTCGACAAGGGCACCTGGCGCGCGCACGCGCCCTTCGGCGGCCTGCCCTTCACGGTGCCGGACTGAGCGCCCTCCCGCCGGACGTCAGGGGGCGTCTCGCGCGGTCACCCCACCGCGCAGGCGCCCCCGTTCAGCGTGAATGACGCGGGAGACGGGTTGTTCCCCGTGTGCGTCCCGGTGAAGCCGACCCGTAGGGACTGGCCGGGCGCGATGGTCCTGTTCCAGGAGGCGTTGGCGGCGGTGACGGTTGCGGCGGACTGGGTCCAGGTGGCGGACCAGCCGATGGTCAGGTGCTGGGTGGTGGTGGGGAAGTCGAAGGCGAGGCGCCATCCGTCCACGGGAGTGGTTCCGGTGTTCTTGAGGGTGATGTCGGCGGTGAAGCCGCTCGCCCAGCTCCTCGCGTTGTAGGTGATCGCGCAGGTCACCGGGGCCGGTGTGGGGGTGGAGGTGGAGGCCGTCCAGGTGGCGGCGTTGGAGGGGGTGCTCAGGTTGCCGACGTCGTCGCGGGCGACCACCTGGAACGTGTAGGACGACTCGGTGCCGAGGCGCACCAGGGTGCGGGGGAGTGTGCTGTCTCCCGCGCGGGTCCAATCCGTCGAGGAGCGGACGAAGGGCACCCAGACGGTCGTGGGGGTCTGGTCGCGGTACGACCACAGCAGGGTGACGTAGCCGGGGCCGGGGCCACCGCCCACGCGCAGGTCCCAGGGGGCGGAGGGGTTGGACGGGCCGGGGGTCGGGCTGGGCTGCGGGGGTTCCCGCATGGCCCTTTGCTGGACCAGGAGGCTCGGCTTGCTCCTGTTGCCGGCGGCATCCACCGCGACGACGTAGAACAGGTAGGCGCGGCCGGGCGTCAGGCCGTGGACGTCGGCGTTGACATGGGTGCTGAACGTGTTGACGTACGCCTGGACGGGCTCGAAGGCGGTGGTCGCCGGGGATGTGTACGACCAGGCGAAGATCTCGTACCCGGTGACCGCGACGTCGTCGGTCGACGGGGTCCAGGTGAGGCCGGCCACGCCGTTCAGGTAGACGTTCCGGGGGCTCAGGCCGACGGGCTCACTGGGCGGCGTGGTGTCGGCGGCACCCGCACCGGCGCCCGCCGCGGCGAGGACGGCCGGGGCGGCAGGGGCGGGGACGGCGCCTGAGGCGGGTGTCAGGCCGGAGCCCAGGGCGAGCACGGCGGCGGTGGCCGCGCAGAAGCCGAGCAGGAGGCCGCGCAGGGCGGCTCCGCGGGGACGGGTGTAGGACATGAGGCGCCTCTTTCGTCGGGCGGTTCTCGTCGGGCGGTCAGGATCCCGGCGGGCTCGGCCGTGGTGCGTGGGGAGGAGCGGATGCCGCCGGGCGCGCCGACGACGGCAGAGGGCCGGCCGCCCGGCTCTGGGCCAGGCATATGTTCGTGACCGGTCGTCGCATCGACTCCCCCGAATGGAACGGCTGAATGTCCCGTCTGTCAGGGATCATGCGCCGGATGGGCCACGTGGGCCAGCGCCCGCGGGCCAGCAGGTCCTCGCCGACTGGTCAGCGTGGCACGCCGTCGCGGGGACGGTGAAAGTTGCACACGCGGCCCGCTGCCGACCCCGGCCGGAGCGGGGTCGACGCCGCCCGTCCGGGGGGTTCGCGGGCGCCGGCCGGTGATCGGCGCGGTCCCGGTGTTCCTGGGTCAGGGCGCGGTCTTGACTGTCCACGCACGGTGATGACGATGCGCGCACATCGCACCTTGGGGAACCTGTGCCGGCCGGGAGACACGCGAGCCCCACCCGGCGGGGCGAGGTGCGCGGTGCCGGCGGTTCCGGCGCCGGTCCGGTGTTCAGGTCAGGGCGCGGGCGATGAGGTCGGCGACCATGTCGGGGTCGATGTGGTGGCCGGTGAGGGTGCAGAGATTCTCCTGGTAGAGGAGGACGGCGGCGAAGGTGGCGGCGGCGGCCTCCAGGCGGGCGGCGTCGCCGCGGCTGCCGGGGAGGGTGAGTTCCAGGGCGAAACCGGCGCGGCGGATGATCTCGGCGTTGAGGTGGCGGAGGCGGTCGCGCACCAGGCCGTGGGTGTCGGCCTCGCGGAACAGGATGCGCCGCATCGCGGGGGAGGCCCGCAGCGGGACGCGCCGGGCCAGGCGGGCCAGGGTGCCCGCCGGGTCGCCGGGGACGGCGTCCACCGGCCCGTCGCCGAGCTCCTCGATGCCGGTCCGCTCGTGGATGAGCGCCACGAGCAGGTCGATCTTGCGGGGGAAGTAGTGGAAGACCAGCCCTTTCGGCACCCCCGCCCGCTTGGCGATCTCCGCTGTGGCCGTGGCGTCGTACCCGCCGCCCGCGAACAACTCCTCGGCGGCGTCGAGGATGCGCGTGCGCGCGTCGGTACCGCCACCGGGGTCGCCGGAGCCGCCGGAGCCGCCGCCGTGGGCAGTGGTGGTCTCGGAGGAGGTGGCGTCGTCCTCGGCGGCGTCGGTCCCGGGTCGCCCGCGGGCGGCCCGGGACCGCGCGGCGGGTTCTGTCACACGCGCGTCGGGGTCCCGGCGCGGGTCTGGAGGGCCGTCCACAGCCCGACGATAACGGTCACGGCCCCGGTGAGCCACGCCGTCCAGGCCGCCGCGGCGGTGCCGTCGAACCCGAACGCCCAGGGCGACACCACGAGCAGCGCCCCGAACGCGGCGGTGACCCAGGAGCTCGCGCCGCCCGCCCCGAGCAGTCCCCAGAGGCCGGAGACCAGCAACAGCGTGCCGAGCACCAGCAGAGGCTGGGTGGCTTCGCCGGCGTCACCCGCCCAGAAGAACGCCGCGAGCACCGCCACCAGCCCCGCGACGAACGCGACGACGTCCGCCAAAGACTTGGTGAGATCCATCAGATACCCCTCCCAACACATCGAAGGTGTCGTGGACCTCGACATTCATCCCTGATTGACCGCCCGGTCAATGACCCTCAACGTTACGGTCTGCTCACCATCAGCGACGACCTCCTGTGCGAACCGGCGGTAGTCGCGGGGAGACATGCCGTACGCGGCGCGGAAGGCGCGGCTGAACGCCGCCGGGTCGGGAAGACCGCGGCGGGCGGCGATGGCGTGGACGTACCGGTGGTTCAGGGCGGGGTCGGCGAGGTCGCGGCGGCAGGACTCCAGGCGCCGGTGCCGCACCCAGGCGGCGACCGTCACGCCCTGGTCCCGGAAGAGGCGGTGCAGGTGACGGACGGACACCTGGCAGGCGGCGGCGAGCGTCGCGGGGGTCAGCCCGGGGTCGCCGAGGTGCGCCTCGATGTGCGCGCGGGCCCGCAGGAACAGGGCGGTGCCGGGGCACGCCCGCGCCGGGCGCCCGAGGTGGTGGGTGCACAACGCGGTCAGCAACTGCACCGTGAGCCCGGCCAGGTGCGGCCCGTCCGCCGGCGTGAGGGAACGGGCGGCGGCCGCCATGTGCCTGAGACAGCCGCCCAGCAGCGCGCCGAACCCCGTGCGCCCGCACAGCGGCACACCCGTCAGCCGGCGGACGGCACCGGCAGGCAACGGCAGCACCGCCCTCGGCACCTGCACCATGATCCCCTCAACCACGCCGTCCTCACCCGACGCCCACCCCTGCCATGGCCGTGAGGTGTCGGACAACAGGAACCGCCCCTCCCGGCTCGTCACGTCGGCACCGCCGTGCACGAGCCGGTGCCCGCCCCGCAGCGTCAGCATGAACTGGTACCCCTCGGGATCGGACCGCCGCACCAGGCTCGCCGGCCGGCAGGTCTCCAGCGGCGGGTACCGCAACACCGAGACCCGCACGTCCCCGAGGTCGAGCAGCCGCAGCCGCGCCTGGAAGTCATCGGAGTGGTCGCTGTCCAGCATGCTGGGGATCAGCATGTCCGCCGCCGCCTCCCGCCAGAAGTCGAACCGCTCCGCCGCCGGCAGATGACCCGTCGTCACGTCCCTCACGATCACGATGCCCCCTCCACGCCGATGGAATGTCCCTCGGCGAAGCCCCCTTCGACGGTGCCCCGCCGTCGACAGACTCCCGCGGGCCGTGCGTACACGCCCCGGGACGACCGAACGCTCGCAACGCGACCCCCGTCGCGGCAAGCGGGCATCCCCGTGACGGGACGGGGGGACGCCCGGATCGCCCCTGGGCTGCGCGGCCCGTGGCCTGCTGGGACGGCCGTGGGACGACGGCGCAGGGTCCGGACGCGGCGACGCCCACCTCCCGCCGGGTACGACGAGAGGTGGGCACGAGTCACCGGTGGCCCTGGCGAGACACGGAGCGTCCGGAGGGCTCGCCGAGGACGGTCACCACCAGGCCGTGCAGGACTTGGTGGAACCGCTCTCATAGCAGGCGCGGAATGCGCGGTCCGCGCTCGAACTGGTCGGGTACCCGCTGGTGTAGTTGCGGGTCCCGGCCCTGTAGAAGGACCACGCGTCCGCGCTGCGGTCGCCGTTGAGGTCCACCTCGAAACGGATGCCGTCCGAGGAGGCGTAGTTCAGGATGCGGCCCCAGCCGTGCTGCACGCCGCCGCAGGTGCCGTAACGCACCTGGACCGTGCGGCCGGAGACGACACGCGACACTGCGGTCGCGGCCCCGGAGCAGGAGTTCGGGTCACTCCACCACGAAGCCGCGTGCACCGAACCGGCCGTGACCAAGGACGCGGCCAGCGCCATCCCGGCGATTCCCGTCAAACCCCTCAACGTGCCGATTTTCCGCGACATAGCGTCATTCCCCCGTTTCGGTGTGGGCGCCGGAGCGCCGTCCCAATGCCTGCCTGGCAGTCTGCCGCCCGCGACCTGACAAGTCGTTGGCGTGGAACGCCGAGTGGTTGACGATGCCCGCCGTTCGTGGGGAAGTGCCGGTGAACACGCGAGCCCCGCCCCCGCCGGCCCGGCGGGGACGTGAAGGGCGGAAGGTCAGGCCTCGTGCTCACCGTGAGGCTTCATGGCTCTCCGTGACGAGCTCCTGTGTGTGGGGCGCCCCTGAGCAGCAGTGCCAGGATCGCGACGTAGGCGGTGGCGCCGAGGACGCTGTGGGTGACGACGGCGGGCTGGTACCACTCCGGCCCGGAGGACAGGACGTCGGGGACGGGCTCGCCGGAGGCGCCGCTGAGGGTGAACGGTGTGGCCGCGGACATGGCGATCATGAGCACGAGGAAGGGGGGCGTCAGCACGCCCAGCCCGGCCAGCAGAGGCGCCGAGACACCGAAGCGCCATGTGACCGCCGCCAGCGCCGGTGCGGCCACCGCGACCAGCGCGAACATGACGGCGTACCCTCGGGCGGTCGCGGCGGCCTGGTCCAGGTAGAAACCCCACGCGGCGTAGTGTCCCTCCCCGTCGGCCCGTTCCCTCTCCCGCGCGATCGGGCCCGCCTGGCTCACGGCGACGAAGCCGAGCCCCGTGACGCTCAGCCCGATCAGGGACAGGTGGGCCAGGATCGGCGGCACCGGCCAGGGGGCCGGCCGGGGCCGTAGGGTCGTCGGCCGGGCGAACAGGTGCAGGCTGACGACGTACACCACGGCCGCGCCGCCGGCCGCCGCCGCGCGCGCCGGCACGTACCACTCAGGGACCGGGAGGTCGCCGTGCCGCGAGAGCGAGTGCTCTCCCGCGAGGCCCGTCTGGGCCAGCATCCCGAGATACGGCAGCGTGAGCACTCCCATGAGGAGTAGCCCACCGGTCACCGCGCGGTCCGACCCGCGTCGCAGCAACAGCGCCACAGGCCAGAACAGAACCGTGAGGACGAGAAACGGGACGATCGCACGCGCCGCCCCGCCGCCGTACGCCGCCTCCCGCGCGCCCGGTGGCAGCGAGTCGATCGCCGACCGAGTCAGCAGATACACGACCAGTCCGGCGAACGCCACCTGACCCGGGATCGCGAACGGCCATGCTTTCACGCGCGCGTCAGAGGAGTCCTCCGTCATAGGCCGACATTTCCGATAAGTCGATAAGGCTGTGGTAAATCACACGGCCGGATGACCCTGATGGCGGAGGACACGACGGGGGAGTGCACCGGATGACACACCGCGGCCCCATGGTCCTGGGGACCATGGGGCCGCGGGCCGCTCCGAGGTGACGAGGAGGGTCAGGCCTTGTGGACCTCGACCTTTTCCTTGCGGTAGTTGTTGCTGTGGCCGGTGGGGCGGTAGTCCCGTTCGACGTTGCCGGCGAGGTCCACCGTGAACCAGCGGACCTCGGTGGTCTTGTCGACGGTGAGGTGCTGGGTGCCCTCGCGCATGCCCGCGGCGGTGAGCTTGGGGGAGCCGAGGGTGGGACGGGAGCCGTCCAGCGTGTAGTACAGGTTGGCGGGCTCGTCGATGGTGAACGTGAAGGTGGTGCTGCCGGCGGCGCGGCTCGTCACCTTCAGGTCGGACCTCGGGGACTTGCGGTCCTGGGCGAAGGCCTGGGCGACCTCGAGGATGGCGATCTGGCCGGAGGCGAACTCCATGGCCTCCTCGTGGCCCTCGGAGAAGTCCGGCTGGAAGCCGACCGGGTCGAACTGGCCGGTGGCGGGGTTGTACAGGTCGGCGCCGACCTCGAAGTCCCAGCCGATGATGCCGCGGCTGAACCAGTGTTCGTCGGCGCTGTTGCCGGCCGCCGAGTACAGCACGTCCGGCACGGGGCCGGTGCGGCCGGGCCAGATGCCGGTGCCGCGCCAGGACTGCACGGCGGACAAGATGTGGCTGGAGGCGTCCCAGAAGTAGTTCTCGGTGCCGAAGTCCACCCGCGGCAGCAGCTCACGTCCCGCCGCCTTGTACGCGCCGGGGGGCCACATGAAGTAGCCGCCGTAGGAGTGGGTGTTCATCGCGAACTTGATGTTCGGGAACCGCTGCGTCAGCCACACCTCGTTGCGCGCTTCCGGCTCCGACAGTTCCGCGGGGCCGGCGTAGGTGCCGCTGGTGCAGCTCGTCGACGCGCCGCTGTACCCGTCGAACAGCGACCCGACCGAGAAGTTCCGGTTCAGGTCCACCCCCCAGGAGTTGCGGGTCGCGGGGTCGCCGGTGGCCGCGGGGCAGTGGTTCGTCATGTTCTTGCGCTGCCCGTTGAAGTCGTAGAACGAGTAGTGCGCCCCGTCGGGGTTCACCGTCGGCATCACGAAGATGTCCAGCCCGTCGACCAGCTTGCGGGTGGCGGGGTCGAAGGCGTAGTTGCGCAGCAGCCGCTCGGCGGTCTCCAGGCAGACCAGCGGGGTCACCCACTCGCGGGCGTGCTCCTGGCAGTACAGGAAGACGCCGGTCCTGGAGCCGTTCCTGGTCTTGCCGATGCGCAGGGCCTTCACCTGGAACGGGTCGCGCGACACCGTCGCCGGGGCCTTGAGGTTGTCGGTGAGCCGCGTGGCCGGGGCGGCGGCGACGACGCCGGCGCCCGCGTTGCCGCGGTAGGTGCTCGCGGTGAGCAGCGCCGAGGCGGCGGCGTCGCCGTTGAGCGCGGCCACCACCTGGGCGGCGGTGCTGGTCACCGTGCCCGCGGCGTCGGTGGCGAGCCCGACGGTGACGTCCTTGCCGGTCACCGAGACGGTGAGCGGGCTGGACGGCGCGGCGGGCGCGGTCAGCGCGACGCTGATGTCGTTGCCGCCCTCGTGGCCGTAGGCCTTGGAGGAGACGTAGAACGTGCCGGCCGCGGCGGTGCCGAACTGCGCCTGCGCGGCCCGGCGGTAGCCGTTGGTCTTGTTCGGCAGGTCGACGATCTCCGCGATCTTCGGGAACTGCTTGGCCAGTTTGGTGATGCGCCCGGTCAGCTCGGTCGGGTCCATGTAGTGGTCCACGAAGTCCGAGACGTAGTGCCGGGACGGCGGCTTGCGGCGCTCGCCGAGCCACTTGGTCACCGGGACGGTGATCTTCCCGCCCTTGCTGCTGGCGACGGTCACCGTGGTGGGGGCCGTGGCCACGGTGATCGGCGCGTTGAACCGGTGGTACATGTACTGCCCGGCGTCGGTGAAGCGCGCCATGGTGGCGGTGCCGCCCGAGTCCGGCGGGGTGCCCCGGCCGGAGTCCCAGGTCGCGGTGAGCACGGTCTCGGCGTCGGTCGCGCTGGACTTCACCTCGACCGACAGGAAGCGCTGGTCGTCGGTGCTGGTGAACCACTCGGCGCGCAGCGGGGTGAGGGTGTCGGTCTCGCCCTCCGCCGCCTCGGCCGAGTTGATGGCCGAGCGGCGCTCGGCCTGGTTGGCCGCGTAGTCCGACTGGTCGGAGATGGTGCCGCGCACGTCGAAACCCTGGGCGCTCAGGGCGTCCGCCTCCTGCGGGCTGAGCACGGCGTGCACCTCGAAGCCGCCGTCCACGGGCTTCTTGTACTCGGCGAGGTCGACGCCGAGCTCGTTGAGCTTGTCGATGCCGTCCTGGCCGGGCACGACGATGCGCCGCAGCGCGACGCCGTTCTGCTCGGTGCTCGGCAGCCGGTCGGGGGCGACCGGGCTCGGCGTGGGGCTCGGCGCGGCGAGCGCGGGCAGCGTGCTGAAGGCGAGAACGAGGGGGATGGCGAGTCCGGCCGCGGCGCGGACGGTCCTCGCGGTGGGGGAGCTCCTCATTGAAACGATTTCCTCCGGTCGGCGCGCGTGCCGCCGGGGCAGGGAGGTCCCCGGGGGGCGTGCGGATGCTGAGGAGTCTTCGGCACCTAAGGATCTTCGTCAAGCCCTGAATAGCGGGTTTTGCGTAGTTTGGCGGCGTTAGGGGGTCGTAGTACGAAAATCCATGACATACCGTTCTACAACCCTTCAAAGTGGGTGATAGGGCCGTCTTGTCCCTTGCCTGCCCCGGTGGTCAGGTGAGGCTGCGGGCGATGAGGGCGGCGACCATGTCGGGGTCGATGTGGTGGCCGGTGAGGGTGCAGAGGTCTTCCTGGTAGAGGAGGACGACGGCGAAGGTGGCGGCGGCTTCCAGGCGGGCGGCGTCGCCGCGGGTGCCCGGGGGAGGGTGAGTTCCGACTGTAAGAGCAGGTGTACACCTCCTATCCGGTGATCCCGGTGTCGTCGGCGTCCACGCGAGGCCCAGCGCGGTGTTCGTGTAGACGCTCATCCCGCCGAGCATGCCGACGGTCCCGGGCCGCATGCACGCGGCCCGGGACCGGGAGATGGGTCTGCTCACACGTGCGCCGGAATGGTCAGGCGGTTCTGCGGGGCCAGAGCCCGACGGCAACGGTCACGGAGCCGGCGAGCCGTGCCGTCCACGCCGCGGCCGAGGATCCGTCGTAGCCGCGGACCCACCGCGGGGTCACCCGGCCGTGCAGGGCTTTCCGTTCAGTGTGAAGGAATCCGGTGGCGGTGTGCTGCCGGTGTGCGTTCCGGTGAAGCCGATGATCTGCGACTTTCCTGGCTTGATGACCTTGTTCCAGTTGGTGGCGGTCGCGGTGACGGTGGTCCCCGACTGGGTCCAGACGGCGGACCAGCCCCTGGTCACCCGCTGGCCGGCGGCCCGGAAGGAGAACTGGAGACGCCAGCCGTCGATCGTGGTGGTGCCGACGTTCTTGATGGTGACGCTTGCGGTGAAGCCGCTGCTCCAGGTGGTGTCCTTATAGGTGACGGCGCAGGTCGGAGGGCTCGACGGGGGAGCGGGGTACGTGGCGGCGTTGGAGGGACGGCCGAACCGGCCGTGCACGTCGCGTGGGACCACCTGGAACGTGTACGACGGATCGTCGCCGATCTGTACCGTGGCGCGCGGGACCGAGGTGTGACCAGTGAAGTTCCATTCGCTGGAGGAGCGGCGGAACACCATCCACCCCAGATCCGGACCGGTGCCCTCGCCGGATGTCCAGGTCAGCGAGGCGTACCCAGGGGACGGGCCCGCGCCGGCACGCAGGTTCTCGGCCGGTGGAACAGGAGGAAGGGGAGTCGGGGTCGGGCTCACGATCGGCGGTTCCGCCATGGCCCTGCCGGTGGCCATGAGACTCGGCACGCTCCTGTTGCCGGCCGCGTCCACGGCCACGACATACGCCAGGTATTCGCGGTTGGGGACGAGGCCCGCGGTGTAACCGAAAATCTGCTCGGGGGTGGAGGAGATGATCCAGACCGGACCACGGGTGAAGGTCACGCTCTCCGGGGAGGTGTACGTCCACGTGTAGATCTCATACCCGACGACCCCGGTGTCGTCGGTCGACGGGCTCCAAAGGAGGCCGAGCGTGGTGTTGTTATACACGTTCGCCGAGCCGATCATGCCGGGCTCGCTCGGCGGGGTGGTGTCGACGGCGCCACCCGCCGCTCCTGCGGCCTTGGCCGGGACGGCGGCCGGGACGGCGGCGGAGCCTGGCAGGGGGACGGCGCCTGAGGCGGGGACCGGGCCGGCGATGAGTGCGGCCGTTGTGGCGGCGGCGGCGCAGCAGCCGATCAGGAGGCCGCGTAACGCGGCCCCGCGGTTACGGGACAGGGACATGAGACATCTTTCTCGTCAGGTGGCCCGGCTCGGTAGGCCGGTCCACGATGTGCTGGTCAGGAGCAGGTGGTGCTGACGGAGGCGGAGGCCGCCGGGCCACCGGAGTGGCCGCGGCGGCCTCCGGGCGCGCGGCGTCGCCACGGGAACCCGGGAGGGGTGGGTTCCAGAGCGAGACCGGCACGGCGGATGGTCTCGGAGTTCGAGTGACGCGGGCGGTCGGTACGAGGCCGTGCGTGCATGCCTCGCGCGACGGAATGCGGCGAGTGGCGGGGATGGCCTGCGCAGGGATGCGGCGAGTGGCGGGGAAGGCCGCGGCGGCACGCGGTGTGTCGCGGAGGGGTCGCGCCGGAGGGGCTGAGTCGCCGGTGAACAGTTCTCTGGCGGAGTCGGGGATCCGCGTCCGCGTGTCCTGCTCGGCGGCGTACGGGGGCGCGCGTCCCCCGCGACCTGTGCGTCAGCCTTGATCGACCGCCCGCTCAATGCCCGTCACCGTTACACTATGGTCACTGAGAGTGACGAGGCCGGTGTGAGATGCATGAATGTTCCTTCCGCGGGGGGGTGGACGCAGGAAGCCGGTCTGGTGCTTGGTGGCACCAGCGTGTGCGCCGGGATGCCGCAGTTCTTGACTTTCCGTGCTGTGTGCTTGCCTGTCCGTGCACGATCCGGCGGTCATGCGTGCGAGGAGGTCGGCGTCCTCTTTCCCGGCACGAGAAAGGCCCACCTGCGGCAAGTGCCGCGGGTGGGCTGTCCTTCGGCCCGTGGTGCGGTCACGGGCCGGTCAGGAGGGGTGTCTCACCGCCGGGCGGTGGCGTTTGCGCTGGTGCACGGTCCCGAGGAGAAGCAGGCGCGGAAGGCGCGGTCGGAACTGCTGCTGGCCGGGTAGCCGGCGGTGTAGTTGCGGTCGAGGCGCGGTAGGAGGAGTACCCGTCCGGGCTGCGGTCGCCGTTGATGTCCACCTCGAACCGGATGTAGTCCGCCGCCCCGTCGCCGAGGATCCGCCCCCAGCCGTGACATAGTGCTGATCTCCTATCGATACATGCGCATTTGGTGCGTATGCGCCTATCTAGTGCCTGACAGGGATTCTTGTGAGATGAGCGCTGGCATGTTTGACCGTCCGCGCCGCGCCATTGACTATGCGTGCACGCCTCGCGTTGATCTCATCCTCCGATGGATCCTGCGAGCTCCCCGGTAGCCCGAAATATCGTGGCATGCAGGTGTGTAACCCATCGAACTGGACATTTGCCGCCTCTGCGGAGGGTCGTCACTTCGGCGGCCCCGACCCGGACGTGAGGTGGCAAAGTCATCGCACAAACAGGTGTCAACGTGATCAGAGCGGGCACGCGCATTGTCGGCTGGACCGCTAGCCGCGTCAGGCCGCGCCACGTCACTCTCACTGGGATCGCCATGGTCATCCACGACACCGTCACCGCCGTGCACCGGTCGCCGGCCGGGCCCGCCATCGCCTGGCTGGTCCGGGCCGCCTGCCGCAGCGAGGACCCCGAGCTGTTCTTCCCGATCTCGGCGAAGGGACCGGGGCACGCGCAGCACGAGCGCGCCAAGTCGATCTGCCGCCGCTGCCCGGTGCGCATGCCGTGCCTGGAGTACGCGATGCGGCGGCGTGAGGAGCACGGCATCTGGGGCGGCACCGATCCCGAGGAGAGAAGGACCACCGCGTTCCGCCCGGTGCGGCACTCGCTGGCGGGCGGTGACCGCCGATGAGCGAGACCACGGCCAGGCCGGGCCGGCCCCACGGGCTGGACGACGCGACCGTCGAGGCGCTCGGCAAGCTGTCGGAGGCGCTGGAGACCGCCGAGCGGGCCCGGGGCCACCTGTACGCCTTCCACCAGCTCACCGGCCGTGCCCACAACATGCTGGCGGAGGCCGTCGAGATGCTGCGCGCCGCCGGCCACGAGGGCGAGGCGGACGTGGTGCGCCGCGACCTGCTCGGCAAGGACGTGCTGCCGGGCCGCTGGACGTACCAGGTGGTCGAGGAGTACGACGACGGCTACCGCCGCACGTTCCTGGAGGTCGAGGAGCTGATCCGGATGCGCCTGGCCGGCGGGCGGCGGCACATCTACGAGGCGGAGATGAAGGAGCGCTTCCAGTCGGGCGAGGTCTGACGCCTACTTCAGCGCGCCCGCGGTGAGCCCGGCCTGGATCTGGCGCTGGAACACGGTGTAGACGGCGAGCATGGGCAGGATGGCCATCCCGAGCGCGGCGAACAGCGCGGCCCAGTCGGCGTCGTACCCGGCCGCCGTCGAGATGTCGGCGATGCCCTGGGTGAGCACCCACTTGTCCTTGGCCTGCCCGCTGAGCAGCACCAGCGGTATCTGGTACTGGTTCCACTGCCCGAGCACGTTGAAGATCGTGATGCTCACGATGCCCGGCCGGGCCATCGGCAGCATGACCTGGAAGAACACCCGCGCGTGCGAGGCGCCGTCCACGAACGCCGCCTCCGCCACCGCGCCGGGCAGCGTGCGGAAGAACGCCGTCAGGAAGAACACCGTGAACGGCAGCGAGTACGCGATGTACACCAGCACCAGCCCGCCGTGGGTGTCCAGCCCGATGAACGGCCCGACCAGCGGCAGGCTCCCGATGTTGCGCACCACGAAGAACAGCGGCGTGAGCGCCAGGTACACCGGGAACGCCAGCCCCGACACGAACAGCAGGTAGATCGCGCGCGAGCCCCGGAAGCGGTACCGGGCCAGCACGTACGCCGCCATCGACCCGAGCAGCATCGTGCCGGCGGTGCCGAACGCCACCACGACGACGCTGTTGAGCATGTACCGCCCCACGTGCGCCTGGTCCCACGCGCGGGCCCAGTTGTCGAGGCGCAGGGTGGCGGGCAGCGACCACGCGTCGCCGAAGATCTCGTCCTCGCTCTTCACCGACGCGAGGAACGTCCACACGATCGGCACCGCCACCAGCAGCGTCCACACCACCAGCGCCAGGTGCGACAACGCCGACAGCGGCCCGAGGCGGGCCCGGCGCAGCGCGCGGGCCGCGCCTCTGCCGGCCACCGCCGTCCCCGCCTGCGCGATCACCTCCGGGCCCCCTCTCAGCGCTCTCAGAACTCGATCCGTTCGCGGCGCGACAGCCGCAGGGCCAGCGCCGCGAAACCGACCGTGAAGAAGAACAGCACCACGCCCATCGCTGAGGCGTAGCCGAACTTGAAGTACTGGAACGCGTTGCGGTAGATCTCCGCCGCCATCACCGTCGTGGAGTGGTCGGGGCCCCCGTGCTCGGCCGTCATCACCCACACGATGGCGAACACGTCCAGCGCGGCGATGCCGAGGTAGATCCAGCCCACCTGCACCGTGTCCCACAGCAGCGGCAGCGTCACCCGGAAGAACAGCCGCCCCGGACCGGCCCCGTCGATCTGCGCCGCCTCGTACATCTCACGCGGGACGGACGCCATGCCCGCCGAGAACAGCACCACGTAGAACCCGACCGCCTGCCACACCAGCACCCCGAGTATCGACCAGAGCGCCACCCCGGGGTCGGACAGGAACCCCACCGGTTCAAGGCCGAGCGCGATCAGCGGGGCGTTCAGCATGCCCGCGGCGTCCGGCCGGAACACCTGCTGGAACAGCACGGCCACGACGGCGACCGCCAGGACCTGCGGGAAGAAGAACACCACCCGGTAGAACCGCGACCCGGCCACCCCTCTGGCCCGCGCGCCGCCCGCGTTGAGCAGGAACGCGAAGAACAGCGCGACCACGATGGTGAGCACCGGCAGCAGCACCAGCAGCAGCGCGTTGTGCCCGACGGCCGTCCAGAACACGTCGTCGCCGAGCAGCCGCCGGAAGTTGTCGAGACCGGTGAACCGCGGGCTCGCGCTCACGCCCCGCCAGTCGGTCAGCGCGATGGTGAACGCCTGCACGTACGGCGAGATCACGTAGACCACGTACAGCAGCAGCGGCAGGGCCAGGAAACCCGCGACGAACCGCGCCCTGGCGAACGCGGCGGGCCGTGCCGCCGGGCGGAGCCTCATCGCGCCCCCCTTCCGCTCAGCGGGTGAACTTCTTGACCGAGGAGTCGTTCCTGATGGCGTCGGACTTGCGCTGCAGCCGCTCGGCCCACGCGGCGGGCTTCAGCCGCCCCGCCATGAGCTGGCCGGTGGCGGCGGCCACCTCGTCGTGCAGCTCCTGGTACCACTGGCGGAACCGGAAGTACGTCACATTGGTTCCCGCCGCCTTCAGGGCCGCGGCGGCGCTCGTCAGGCCCGGCGTGAGCGTGCGGCCCTCCGCCGCGCCCTCCACCACCGTCAGCGTGCTGACCAGCTCGGTGAACCGGCCCGCGCCCTGTTTGGAGAGCATCGCCCGCATGTACTCCACGCCCGCCATCGGGTTGGCGGAGCGGGCCGCCACGAAGTACTCCTCGCCGGGCCGCGAGTGCAGCGTGCCGTACGGCAGCGCGTCGGAGGAGGTGAACGACGGCAGCGGGAACATGGCGTACTCGAAGTCCGGCGGGGTGGTGTCCTTCTGCTCGTTCTCCAGCCACGACCCGCACGGCAGCATCGCCACCTGGTACTTGTTGTGCGCCGTCTGCGTCTGGATGTGGTCCAGGCCGCTCGTGCCCCGCATCAGGTACCGGGCGCCGACGTCGGCGAACGCCCCGGCCGCCGTGACCACCGGCTCGGCCTGCCACGCGCCCTCCGCCAGGTTGTCGAGGTTCTTCAGCACCTCGGCCCCCCCGATCTTGGCGGCCAGCGTGAGGATCGTCTCGTAGATGTAGAACGGGTGCTTGCCAGCGAAGGTGAACGGCGCCGTCTTCCCCGAGTCCTTGACGGCCTGGCACAGCGCGGTGAACTCGTCCCAGGTCTGCGGCACCTCCCAGCCGTTCTCCCGGAACAGCTTCTTGGAGTACCAGATGCCCCACACCGTGCTGGCGTAGTTGAGCACGCAGAACCTGCCGTCGTAGGTGCCGATCTCGACGGCCGCAGGCAGGATCGTGTCCCGCACCTTCACCGCCGGGTCGTCCCAGCTCGGCGCGTCCAGCAGCGGGCCGAGGTCCTGGAGCTGGCCGTCCTGCGCCAGGGCTCCGAAGTCCATGGCGCCCGCCCCGGAGTTGTTCACGAACTCCGGCGGGTCGCCCCCGGCGAACCGCGGCTGCAGCGTCTTGGCGATCTCCTTGGTGGTCGTGTGCTTGATGCGCACGTTCGGGTGCCTGCCCGCGAACAGCGGCTGGTGCACCTGGCGGGCGTACGCGTCCCCGAACCCGCCGTCGAAGACGACCACCTCGAACGGCTGGTCCTCGGGGATGCCGAGCGGGTTGGACGCCGAGGTGGCGCCCGCCGACGGGGACCGCGAGGGGGCCGGGCCCGCGGGCGTCGCGCAGGACGCCACGGCGCCGGCCGCGGGGGCGAGCAGCCCGGCGAGCGCGGCGGCGCGGAGCAGTTCGCGCCGGGAGAACGTGTTGTCCGCCATGGAACCTCCTGGGGGTGGGGCGCGGCGGCGCCTGACGTCGGTGTGGGCCCGGTCACCCGCCGCGGCGGATGCGCCCGGCGTAGCGGCCCTCCAGCTCGCGGTTGTGCTCGTCGCCGCCGAGGACGTTGGCCGAGCGGTAGATCGGCGGTGTCTCGCCCGCCGCCAGCAGCGTGCCGACCACCTCGGCCACCACCATCTGGGCGAGCAGCGCCGAGGTGATCGTCGACACCGCCCCGAACGACCCGCCGCCGGGCAGCGGCAGCACCGCGTCGCCGTACGGGGCGCCGTTGTCCAGCACCACGTCCGCGAGGTCGAGCAGCTTCAGCCCGGTGGGGTGGCGCGACCGCATCTCAGTGCTGTGCCGCACCGAGGTCAGCGCGACCAGCGCGTGGCGCCGCTCCTTGACGATCGAGGCCAGCTCCACCACCGAGCCGTTCACCCCCGAACTTGAGATGATCACGAAGGCGTCCTGCGGGGCGACCGGGGCCAGCTCGTAGACGCGCCTGGCGATCGCCGGGTCGCGCTCCAGCTCCGGCGAGGCCAGCACGGACGGCGGCTCCCCGCCGTACAGCACCAGGTCGCGCAGGGTCAGCCGGTTGGTGGGCACCAGCCCGCCGGCCCGCCCGGCGATCTCCATCGCGATGGCCTCGGAGTGGCCCGAGCCGAACGCCTGGATCACCCCGCCCGCGCGCAGGGACGCGTACAGCAGTTCCGCGGCCGCGCGCACCGCGGGCGCCTGGCTCACCGCGACCTCGTGCGCGAGCACCTGGGCCCGCTGGGCGTAGGCGGCGCCGCTGATCTCCACGTCGTCACAGCTCCTTCGGGGTCATTCCTTTTCACCAAAGGCCCTTGACATGAAAATATTCATCATCGGGGGAGGGTTATCAAGTGCCGCCCCGTTACATTTCGGGCAGCCCGCATGGGTGCCGCACGGCGCGGGATACTGGGAGAGCCGCACGTCCGGCGGCACCGGCACGGGGAGAGGCATCATGAGGTTCGCGAGCGAGGACGGCGCCAAGGCCACCCCGGCCGCCGCCGGCCGGTTCACCGAGGGCGTCCACGAGACCAGGTTCCTCGAGGCGGTGCGCGAGAACGGCCTGCGGGCGCAGCGGTTCTCCTACGCGCCGAGCGCCCGCTCCGGCTGGCACGTGCACGACGGCGAGCAGGCGCTGTACATCCTGCACGGACGCGGGGTGATCGCCCGCGAGGGCGAGACCGAGGGCGTGGCCCTGGGGCCGGGGGACTGGGTGCACGTCGAGCCGGGAGAAAAGCACTGGCACGGCGCGGCGCCCGACGCTACCTTCGTTCATCTCGCCGTCACCGCCAGCGGCGCCACCCATTGGCACGGCCCGGTGACCGACGAGGAGTACGCGTCCGCGACCGAGGCCCCCCGCCCCGCTGCCAGGGAGGGCGGCCCCGGCCACCTGCCGGGCTGACGGCGTGGCCGCGTACCATCACGAGATGGCGGACGTCGCTGGGGGAGCGTTGAGCGAGGAAGAGATCAGGCGCGTCCTCGGCCTGCTCTACCAGGAGGACACCCTGCGGGTGCTGTCCGCCCTGGTGCTGAGCGGCGACCCGCGGGACGCCGGCCTGGAGCCCGACGCGTTGCGCCGCGCCCTTGACCGCCTGGAACGCGGCGGCCTCGCCACCCGCGACCATGACGGCTGGCACCCGCGCCGCGAGCGCTTCCGCGAGCTGCTGCACGCCGCCAAGGGCCCCGCCTCCCCGGCCGCGTCCCCCGAGGACCGCGTCATGCAGAACTTCCTGGTGGAGGGCCGCCTCAGGGCCATCCCCACCCGCCGGGAGAAGCGCCTGGTCGTGCTCGACTACATCGCCCGCGTCTTCGAGCCCGGCGTCCGCTACCCCGAGAAGGACGTCAACGTCGCCCTGCGCGCCTTTCACGACGACTTCGCCGCCCTGCGCCGCTACCTGGTGGACGAGGGCCTGCTCGCCCGCGCCGACAACGTCTACTGGCGCAGCGGCGGCTCGGTCGACCTCTGACCCGGGCCCCGCTCAGGGGGCGGCGGTGCCGTGGGGACGTTCCGGGACCTCGCTGTCCAGGGGGACGGCGGAGGCGCGGACCAGGTCGAGCTGCACCGTCTGGCGGGGGAGCACGGCGTCCAGCAGCCAGTTGCCCGCGACACGGGCGCGTCCCCCGGGGAGGGCCAGCAGGTGGTAGCCGCGGGTGACGGCTTTGGCGGGCAGGCCGGAGAGCGGCACGCCGAGAGGGTTGGCGGCGGCCTTGGCGCCGGCCAGGTCCACCACGAAACCGAGATCGCTGTGCTTGTACGGCCGGCGCTCGGCCCGGCCGTAGGAGGCGGCGACGTTGCCCGCGACGCGGGTGCCCTGGCGGGTGGCGTGCTGGGCGGTCATCGCGGTGAACTCGCCTGGCCGGGTGAGGTCGGGCACCGCGGCGGCGTCGCCGCAGCCGAAGATCTCCGGGTGGCCGGGCACGGTGAGGAACTCGTCGGTGCACAGCCGCCCGCGTTCGGTCGCCAGCCCCAGTGACTCGATCAGCGGGTCGGGCCGCACGCCGACGCACCACACCAGCGACCGGGTCGGCACGAACTCCCCGTCGGACAGCTTGACGCCCTCGTGGGTGGCCTCGGCGACGCTGGTGCCGGTGCGGATCTCCACGCCCCGCTCCGCGAGCGTCTCGTGCGCGGTGCGCGACAGCCGTTCGTCCAGCTCGGGCAGGATGCGCGGCGCCACGTCCACCAGCAGCCACCGCAGCCGCTGCCCCCGCAGGCCCGTGCGGCGGCGCAGGATGTCGCGGGTGAGGAGCTGCCCGTGCGCGGCCACCTCGGTGCCGGTGTACCCGGCGCCCACCACGACGAACGTGCAGCGCGCCGTCCGCTCCTCCGGGTCGTCGGCGGCCTCGGCGAGCTCCATCTGGCGGATCATGTGGTCGCGCAGGTACAGCGCCTCGGCGATGCTGCGGAACCCGTGGGCGTGCTCGGCGACACCCGGCACGGGCAGCAGCTTGTTGACGCTGCCCACCGCGACGACCAGCCGGTCGTAGCGCAGATCGCGGTGCCCGCCCTCGGCGTCGGTGCAGTGCAGCCGCCGCTCCTTGAGGTCCACCGAGTCCACGGTGGCCAGCAGGTGGCGCACCCCGGGGCAGTGGCCCGCCAGCGGGACGGCGACCTTGCGGGGGTCGAGGATGCCGGCCGCGACCTCCGGCAGCAGCGGCAGGTACAGGAAGTAGTCGGTCGGGTTGACCAGCACGATCTCGATCGCGCCTCTGGCCATGCGGGACAGCTTGCGCGCGGCGGTGAAACCGGCGAACCCCCCGCCGGCGATGACGACGCGCTCACGGTCGGCCATGGACGTTCCCCCCTTCGACAACGCCGGGCTTGCCAGGAACCGCCGTACCCACCTTGACACCGGGAAACCACCCGTCCCATCCTGTAACCGCTCGGTATACGCACTGTGAGGGCGGGGTAACGGCTTTTTGTTCCGGGGGAAACCGTCCGGCAACGGCGGGCCCCTCGAATGGGGGGCACGCTGAATCGACGGCGGCGGCTCTTTCCCAGGGAGGTTCGCATGCCAGGCACCCCCTTCTCCCGTCCCCCGGCGCGCGAGGACTCTCCCCGGTGAGCGTGCGCCGGCACGCGGTCGTGGTGATCGGCGCCGGGCAGGCGGGCCTGTCCATGAGCCACTGCCTGACCCGCCGCGGCGTCGACCACGTGGTGCTGGAGCGGCACCGGGTGGGCCACGAGTGGCGTGCCCGCCGGTGGGACTCGTTCTGCCTCGTCACCCCCAACTGGCAGTGCCGCCTGCCCGGCTTCCCCTACGCGGGCGCCGACCCCGACGGGTTCATGCGCCGCGACGAGATCGTGCGCTACCTGGAGGACTACGCCGCGTCCTTCGGCCCGCCGGTGCTGGAGGGCGTCACCGCGACCCGCCTCACCGCGTCCGGCGCCGGGTTCCAGGTGGAGACCACCCACGGGACGTTCGCCGCGGGCCAGGTCGTGGTGGCCACCGGGCCGTACCAGGAGCCGGTGCTGCCCCGCATGGCCGAGCGCACCCCGCCGCACGTCACCCAGGTGCACTCCGGCGGCTACCGGGGCCCGGACGGCCTGCCGCCGGGGGAGGTGCTGGTGGTGGGCACCGGCCAGTCCGGCTGCCAGATCGCCGAGGACCTGCACCTGGCGGGGCGGCGCGTCCACCTGGCCGTCGGGTCGGCGCCGCGGATCTCCCGCTTCTACCGCGGCAGGGACGTGGTGGCCTGGCTCGACCTCATGGGGTACTACGAGCGGCCCATCGAGTCCTTCCCCGACCACGACGCGATCCGCGCCCGCGCCAACCACTACGTGACCGGGCGGGACGGCGGGCGCGACATCGACCTGCGTGCCTTCGCCCGCGACGGCATGCGGCTGTACGGCAGGCTCACCGGCGTCGCCGGCGGCCGGTTCCTGTTCGGCGACGGCCTCGCGCGTGACCTCGACCACGCCGACGCCGTGAACGACGGGGTGAAGGACTCCATCGACGCCTTCATCGCCGAGCACGGCCTGCAGGCCCCGGCCGAGCCCCGGTACGTCCCGGTGTGGCGGCCCGAGGGCACCGCGGGCCACCTGGACGCCGGGGAGGTCGCCGCGGTCGTCTGGTGCACCGGCTTCCGGCGCGACTACCGGTGGATCAGGGTGCCGGTGTTCGACGGCACCGGCTACCCCGCCCACCACCGCGGCGTCACCCGGGTGCCCGGCCTGTACTTCCTCGGGCTGCCGTGGCTGCACACCTGGGGCTCGGGACGGTTCTCCGGCGTCGCCGCCGACGCCGAGCACCTGGCCAGGCACATCGGCTCCCCCGGCCCCCAAGCGCCGCCCGGCCACCACTACTTCGTCCATCCCGAGCTGCTGGGGACGTGAACACCATGGTCTTCGACGCGCACCGCCACCTCGGCGTGCTGCCCGCGTACCCCTACTACGGCGGCCCCGCGGTGCGTCCGGACGTCACCGCGCGGGCCACCGTCGCGCAGCTCATGGACGACCTGTACGACGAGGGCACCGAGCGCGCCCTGGTGCTGCCCAACTACGGGGTGCCCGACCCGGACGTGGCGTTCGGCTTCAACGAGCTGTGCGTCGAGGCCGCCGCCGCCGACGACCGGGTCCGCTGCGGGTTGTGGGTGTCGCCCCGCCCCGAGGACGCCGGGCGCACCGAGCAGGCGCTGAAGCTCGCCGGGGAACGCGGCGTGCGGGCACTGAAGGTCAGCTTCCTGCTCGGCGGGCGCCCCACCGACCCGGCCTGCCGTCCCCTGCTGGACCGCATCTTCGCCGCCGCACGCGAGCACGGCCTCGTCGTCCACGTGCACACCTCGCCCGGCGCCGCGTCCGACATCGACGAGGTCGGCCACCTGGTCGAGTGGTACGCCGACGAGGTGGCCGTCCACCTGGTGCACTTCGGCGGCGGGATGAGCGGCCACATCAAGCTCGCCGGGTCGCGGTTCTTCGACTGGATCGCCGCGGGCAAACGCGTCTACACCGACCTGTCGTGGGCGATCGGCTTCACCCCCCGCTGGCTGGCCGGGGAGATCGCCCGCCGCGGCGCCGGCCACGACCGGGTGCTGTTCGCCAGCGACGAGCCGTGGGGCGACTACGCGGGGGAACGCGCCCGCCTCGGCGCCGCCGTCGGGGACGGCGAGCTCGCCCGCCTGATCTTCCGCGACACCTTCGACCAGCTCTACGCCTGATCCGACCCCCCACCGGGTCCCCGACGGACCCGGAGACAATCCAAGGAGCGTCCTCAATGCCGGAACTGACCGACCTCGAGAAGCAGAGCCTCACCGAGATCCCGCACCCGTCGCTGCCCGAGGGCTCCAGCCTGTACGGCGGCACCAAGGTGTTCCCCGACTACCAGGCCGAGAACGGCGAGAGCTACTTCACGCTGGTGCACGGCATCGCGCACGAGTCGTCGGTCAGCTTCGTCGCGATCCTGCAGGCCACCCGGGCGCTGCGCAAGGGCTTCGAGTCGGCCATCTACTTCTACGGCCCCGGCTCGCTGAACTGCCTCGCCACCCGCGGCTTCCCCACCACCGGCAACTCCGCCTTCCCCGGCGAGCACAACATCAACAACTCACTGAAGACGTTCATCGAGGAGGGGGGCAAGGTCTACTGCTGCCGCTTCGGCCTGTCCCTGCACGGCGCCCGCGAGGAGGACCTCATCGAGGGCGTCATCCCCACCCACCCGCTCGACGTGCAGGACGCCCTGATCCACTACGGCCGCAAGGGCGCGATCATCAACTCGACCTACATGTTCTAGGAGGTCACCCGTGAGCGTCGGTACCAGGGTGGACGTGGCGATCCGGGGCGTGCGCGTGGACGCCCCCGTGCGCCGCGCGGGCGGCGCGGGCCCGAGCGACGACGGGCACCTGCTGCTCGGCGGCACGGGCGCCGCGATCCCGCTCGACCCGGCCAGCCCGTACGTCGTCCGCGACGGCAGCCTGTGGCTGGGCGACACCGACCTCGGCATCCCCGCCAGGCCCGTGGACCGCCCCCGGTTCTACGACCTGGTCACCGAGGACGGCGTGCCGTACGAACGCATCGCCCGCCTGCACGGCGCGGACGTGCTCGCCACGACCGTGGTGCAGACCTGCGTGCGGTACGGCGAGACCGACCGTTGCCGGTTCTGCACCGTGGAGGAGTCCCTGCGTGCCGGCGCCACGGTGGCCGCCAAGACCCCGGAGCAACTCGCCGAGGTCGCCGAGGCCGCGGTGCGCCTGGACGGCGTCCGGCAGATGGTGATGACCACCGGTACCACCGCCGGCCCCGACCGCGGCGCCCGCGTCCTGACCCGCGCCGTACGCGCCGTCCTGCGTGCCGTCCCCGGCCTGCCCATCCAGGTCCAGTGCGAGCCCCCGGCGGACCTGACGTGGCTCACCGTGCTGCACGAGGCCGGCGCCACGGCCATCGGCATCCACATCGAGTCCCTGGACGAACGGGTCCGCCGCAGCTGGACCCCCGGCAAGGCCACCGTCCCGCTCACCGTCTACGAGGAGGCCTGGGACGAGGCGGTACGTGTGTTCGGCCGCAACCGGGTGTCCACGTACCTGCTGGTGGGCCTGGGTGAGGACCCCGATGAACTGGTGGCGGGCGCCGCCCGCCTGGTGGACCGGGGCGTGTACCCGTTCGTCGTGCCCTTCCGCCCCCTGAAGAACTCCCTGGCCGCCCGGGACGGCGCCCTCCCACCGGACCCGGTGGTGATGCGCGACGTCACCGTCCGCGTCGCGGCCCTCCTGCGGGCCGCCGGCATGACCGGCACCGCCCAGCAGGCCGGCTGCGCCGCCTGCGGCGCCTGCTCCGCCCTCCCCACCGCCGGAGGTTGATGATGCACGTCGATGTTCGGGTCGCGGTGCCGCTGCGGGATGCCGGGACGACCGGCGCCCTCCGGCGGGCCGGGTGCGCCGCCGGTCCCGCCCTGTCCGTTGCCGGAGGCTGACGTGCACCGCGACCCCCGCCTGCCCGCCCTCACCGGGCCGCCCGGCCTTCCGGGGCGGGATGACGCCCCGTCCGCGCGTGGTCGCGGGCTCCCGGGCCGCGCCGCCGCGTCCGGCGGTGGCGCGCCGGACCCCTTCGCCCTGTTCCCCGGGCTCCCCGACACGCCCCACGGCCCGGTCTGCGACGTGCTGCTCGGGGAGGCGCGGCCGTACTTCATGATCGAGGAGGCGGACGGGGGCGGGGTCGCCGCGTACCGGGCGCTGCGGCGTGAGGTGTTCGTCGAGGAGCAGGGGCTGTTCCCGCGGCACGACCTGGACGACCGGGACGACGACCCGCGCACCGTGGTGCTGGTCGCGCGGGACCGGGCCGGCACGGTGATCGGCGGGGTGCGGCTCGGGCCCGCCGGGGACGGCCCGGACATCGGGTGGTGGCACGGCGGGCGGCTCATCGTGCGGCCCACCGACCGGGGTGGCGCCGGGGTGGGGCCCGCGCTGATCCGGGCGGCGTGCGCGCGGGCGGAGGCCGCCGGGGCGCTGCGGTTCGAGGCCACCGTGCAGGCCCGCGCCGAGCGGCTGTTCGCGCGCCTCGGCTGGCGTCCCGTGCGGCAGGTCACCGTCGCGGGACGGCCCCACGTGCTGATGCGCCGCCCCGTCGGGCGGATCGCCGCGCTGGTCGCGGCCACCAAGCAGCCCCTCGGGCCGCTGCTCGCCGGGCTCGCCCCCGGCGGGCCCGGGTTCGTCGGCGACGACGGCGCCCCGGTGCCGGGCAGCGACCTGGTGGCGGCGTGCGACGCGATCCTGCCCGCCATGGTGGAACGCGACCCGGACTGGGCCGGCTGGTGCTCGGTGCTGGTCAACCTCAACGACCTGTCCGCCATGGGCGCCGTCCCGGTGGGGGTGCTGGACGCGGTGGGCGCCAAGGACGCCGCGGCCGCCGCCCGGGTGCTCGGCGGGCTGCGCCGCGCCGCCGCGGCGTACGGCGTGCCGGTGCTCGGCGGGCACACCCAGCTCGGCGTGCCCGCCGCGCTCGCCGTCACCGCCCTCGGCCGCGCGGCCGTCCCGGTGCCCGGCGGGGGCGGCCTGCCCGGCCACCGCGTCAGGCTCACCGCCGACCTCGGCGGCGGCTGGCGCCCCGGGTACACCGGCCGGCAGTGGGACTCCACGACGCGCCGCTCGACCCCCGAGCTCCAAGCCATGCTCGGCGCGGTCGCCGAGGCCCGTCCCGCCGCCGCCAAGGACGTGTCCATGGCCGGTGTGGCAGGCACCCTCGGCATGCTCGCCGAGGCTTCCGGCTGCGGCGCCGTCCTGGACGTCGCCGCCGTCCCCCGACCACCGGAGGCCACCATGGGAGACTGGCTCACCTGCTTCCCCGGCTTCGCGATGCTCACCGCCGCCCCGCCCACCCACCCCGGCCTGACCGCCGGGCCGGCCACCGGCGCCGTCTGCGGCGAGCTCACCCGCGCCCCCGGCGTCCGCCTGCGCTGGCCGGACGGCGAACTGACCGACGCGCTGACCGGTCCCGTGACCGGCCTCGGCCCGGCCACCCCATGAGCCACCGCGAGCCACCCGGCCGCGCACCCTCCGGCCGTACACCGGCCCCGCCGGGGCGGGTGAGTCGATGAGGCCGATGACGAGAAGGACTGGGCGATGACGATACGCATGGCCGCCGTGGCGGCGCCGTTCGACCGGGATCTCGAAGGGTGTTTCACGCGGGTGGAGCGGCTGGTGGCCGACGCCCGCGCCGCCGGCGTGCGGCTGCTCGCGCTGCCGGAGGCGTGCCTCGGCGGCTACCTGCACAACATGGACGGCGACCCGTCCGACGCGCCGCCCGCGCTGGACCCCGGCGGGCCCGAGATCCGGCGGCTGGCCGCGCTCGCGGGCGACATGGTGGTGTGCGCAGGCTTCTGCGAGGCGGCCGGGGAACTGCGGTACAACAGCGTGGCCTGCGTGACCGGTGACGGCGTGCTCGGCCTGCACCGCAAGGTCCACCAGCCGCTCAGCGAGGACGCCCTGTTCGCCGCCGGCGACGGCTTCGCCGCGTTCGACACCCCGGTCGGGCGGCTCGGCATGATGATCTGCTACGACAAGGCGTTCCCCGAGTCGGCCCGCACCCTGGCGCTGCACGGCGCCGAGATCGTCGTGTGCGCCTCCGCCTGGCCCGCCAGCCGCACCGACCCCGCCCCCGACCTCGCCGACGACCGCTGGACGCGCCGCTTCGACCTGTTCGACCAGGCCCGCGCCCTGGAGAACCAGGTCATCTGGCTGTCGGCGAACCAGTCCGGCACCTTCGGCACCCTCCGCTTCGTCGGCAGCGCCAAGATCGTCGGCCCCGGCGGCGAGATCCTGTCCCGCACCGGCGTCGAGCCCGGCACCGCCGTCGCCGACGTGGACGTCCCCGCCATGCTCACCACCGCCCGCCGCTCCATGAGCCACCTCCGCGACCGCCGCCCCACCGCCTACCTCGCCCCCGCGTCCGTGCCCGCTCCAGCGCCCGGGGCCGTCGTCGCGCCAGGCGGGAGCGGTGCGGTGGACGTGCAGGCGGGCCCGGCGTACCTGGGGTCCTGAGCGGTGGTGCGCATCGCGGCCGCCTCCGCGCACTTCGGCCGGGACCTGGAGTTCGACCTGCAACGCGTCGCCAAGCTCATCGCGGACGCCAGGTCCGCCGGCGCCGCGCTCCTGGTCCTCCCGGACGCCACCCTCGGCGGCTACCTCGCCGACCTGCGGCACCCCGACCCCGACGCATTGCCACCCGCCCTGGACTCCGGCGACCCCGTCTTCAAACGCCTGGCGGGCCTGGCCGCCGAGATGGTGGTCTGCGCCGGGTACTGCGAGGCCGCCGGCGCCGACCGCTACAACGCCGCCGTCTGCCTCACCGGCGACGGCGTGCTCGGCCGCCACCGCAAGGTGCACCTCCCGGCGGGGGAGATCACCGCCTACGCCCCGGGTGACCGGTTCGACGCCTTCGACACCCCCGTCGGCCGCATGGGCATGCTCATCGACTACGACAAGACCTTCCCCGAGTCCGCCCGCTCCCTGGCCCTGGACGGCGCGCAGATCCTGGCCTGCCTGTCCGCCTGGCCGACCAGCATCACCAACCGCGCCCCCCGCATGACCCAGGACCGCCAGTCCCGTCTGTTCGACCTGTACGACCGCGCGCGGGCCGCCGAGAACCAGGTGGTCCTCGCCTCCTCCAACCAGACCGGCGCCATGGGCGGCATGCGCTTCCTCGGCCAGGCCAAGGTGGTCGGCCCCGGCGGCGAGATCCTCGCCCGCACCTGGTCCAAGGCCGGTCTCGCCGTCGCAGAACTGGACGTCCCCGCCGAGATCGCCCGTGCCCGCCGCGTCCTCAACCACCTGGACGAACTCCGCCCCGGGAGCTACCGGTGAGGATCGCCCTGCTGACGTACTCCACCAAGCCGCGCGGCGGAGTGGTGCACACGCTGAGCCTGGCCGAGGCGCTGGCCGCCGCGGGGCAGGACGTGACGGTCTGGACGCTGGCGCGGGGCGGGGACGGCGGGTTCTTCCGCGCCGTGGACAGGTCCGTGGGCCAGGTGATCGTGCCGTTCCGCGACATCCCGGGGGAGAGCGTGGGGGACCGGGTGCTGCGGTCCATCGCGGCGATGCGGGCCGCGTTCGACCCGCGCGGGTACGACGTGGTGCACGCCCAGGACTGCATCAGCGCCAACGCCGTCGAGGAGTGCGTGCGGACCGTCCACCACATCGACCACTTCACCACCCCCGAGCTGATCGCCTGCCACGAACGGGCCATCGCCCGCCCCCACACCCACATCTGCGTCTCCACCGCCGTCGCACGCGAACTGGCCGCCGGCTGGGGCATCACCGCCACCGTCATCCCCAACGGCGTCGAAGCCGAACGCTTCGCCGAGGCCGCCCGCCGCGCCGACCCCCGCTGGCGCGCCCGCTTCGGCCGCTACGTCCTCACCGTCGGCGGCATAGAACCCCGCAAGGGCTCCATGGACCTCCTGGAGGCCTACGCGCTCCTCAACGCCACCGACCCCGACCTGCGCCTGGTCGTCGCCGGCGGTGAGACCCTCTTCGACTACCGCGACTACCGCGCCCGCTGGGACCACCGCGCCGCCACCCTCGGCCTCGACCCGGTCGTCCTCGGCCGCGTCGGCCACGACGACCTCCCCGGCCTGGTCGCCTCCGCCGCCGTCTTCGCCTTCCCCTCCCTGAAGGAAGGCTTCGGCCTCGCCGCCATGGAGGCCCTCGCCGCCGGCGTCCCCCTGATCACCCGCGACCTCGCCGTCTTCCGCGAGGTCTTCACCCCCGCCGCCCTCTTCGCCACCACCCCCCGCGACTTCGCCGACGCCATGCACCACGCCATGACCACCCCCGACCCGTCCCGCGCCGCCGCCGGCCGCGACCTGGCGGCCCGCCACACCTGGCAGGCCGCCGCGGAACGGCACCTCAGGTTGTACAAGTCCCTCTGAGGGGGGTCACTGGGTGGCGGCCACCCGCAGCGCCTGGAACTGGGCGAGGAGCGCCGGGTCGCCGGAGGTGCCGACGGCGTCCCCGCCGCCGCGGTTCCACAGCCACAGCAGCAACGGCTGCGGGTCCCCGCTCACCAGGGCCTCGCCGTCGAAACCGGTGGTGGCGTCCCGCACCTCGACGCCCTTCGGCGTGGGCAGGACGGACCACGCGTGGTGGCCGGTGGAGACGGTGACGACCCGCTCGTCGGGGGCGTCGAGCAGGGTGCCGTAGTCGTCGCGCCAGATGGTGCTGCCGTAGCCCATGAACAGCTTCAGCATCTCGTCCACCCCGTCGAAGGCGAGATCGGCGGCGACGGGGGAGACGGCGACACCGGCCGCCAGCTCGGCGTCCACCCGGTGGATGACGGTCTCCTGGGTCATCCGCCGGATCCAGAAGCGCACCGTCTGGTCGGGCTCGTGCCACGTGGCGGCGTGGTCCTCGGGGGAGTGCTCCGCGAAGCCGTCCGTCAGGGTGCCGTACATCTCGTCGAGCAGCGCCACCGACCCCGGGTGGATCGTCTCCGGCGGCCACCGGTCGGGGAAGGCGCCGAGCCGGATGCACTCGGCCTTGTTCAGGTAGACGTACGCGACGTGCTGCGCGAGATCGGCGACCGTCCACCCGGGGCACGTGGGCACCGGCGCCGCGAGGTCGGCGGCGCCGACGGCCGCCCGGAGCAGGGTGAACTCGTCGTCGAGATGGCGGAGAAACAGCGAGGATTCCATGCCCCCATCGAAGCAGGTCGCCCTGCCGGCCTCATCCCTATATCCGCGGCTGCCTTCTCCGCAGGACGATCAGCACCACCAGGGCGGCCAGGGTCAGCGTTCCGAGGATCATGAGGACGATCGCCCACGTGGGGACGGTGCCGAGGGGCAGCGACATGAAGTCCCCTTCGCCGGTGCGGGCCGTCTCCTCCCGCGACGGGGACCGCAGTTCCACGTCGCCGGTCCAGGTGACCGGCCGGCCGGCGGCGTCCCGCAGGCGGACCGCGCACGCCAGGGTGCCCGCACGCAGGCCCGGGGCGTTGACCGGCAGCACCGCGCCGCCGCCGGGCAGCACGGTGTTCACGACGACGTCGTAGGTGCGGTGCCGGCCGTGCCCGCCGTGCGGGCCGCAGGAGACGGTTCCTCTCGCCCGGGCGAACGTCTGCCCGGAGTTGTACACCGGGATGAACAGCCGGGGTCTGCTCCCGGTCCACCCCGCCGAGACACGCCAGAGCGTCAGAGCCGTTCTCATCTGTGTCAGCGTCCCCGCGGTGACGGCGACGCCGACGGTGACCTGCCGGACGATGACCGCCTTGGCGGAGGCCCGCCCGTTCGAGCCGGCGGCGACCGTGGCGGGCGGCGCGGCGGACTGGGCCGTGATGCCGCTGAGGTACTGCGCCGGAGGGGTGCCGGCCGGCACGCTGACCCGGAAGCTCAGGGCCCTGCGCTCGCCGGGGGCCAGGGTGACCGTGGCGGGAAGCCCGGTCACCCAGCAGCTCACCCCCGTGCACCTCCCCGGGACGCTTCTGTACGCCGAGCCCGAGTTGGCCGCGGTGACACCGTTCGAGACGCTGATCCGCAGCCGCTGGGTGGTGGAGGTCTCGTTGCTGACGATCACGGTGTCCCGGGCCGTACGGCCGGGAGGCGCGATGAGGTCGAAGTAGGGGCGCTGCGGTCCCGCCGAGGACGGCGTGAGCGCGAACAGGCCGTCCTTCGCGTCGTCGCCCGCGTGCGCCGGGAGCGCCGTCCCCGCGCAGACGAGCAGCGTGAGGACGGCCGGTGCCACGAGTCCGGCGGGACGCCGGAGCCAGGCCTGGGACGGTCTCACGGGAGCGCCTCCGATGGGTCCGCTGTGCCTCGCCGGCCGATGCCCGGCTCAGGGCCCGGAGATGATCGCCAGCGTGACCGTGGAGGTGTACGTGCCCGGTACCGCGGTACCCGGGACGGTCACCCACCAGCCCACCGGGTTGGGGTTCGCGCTGCCGCCGATCAAGATGTCCCCGACCCCGGTTCCCGCCGCGGCGTTGTAGATGGTGACCGGAGTGGGGGTGGTCGCCGCGGTGGTGACGGCCACGGGGTAGGTGACCGAGTTGGTCGGCAGGGTGCACGTCGTGACACAGGTGGCGGTGGGCGCCGTGTTGGCGGTGACCGAACTGAGGCTGCCGTTGGTGGAGAAGGTGCCGCTGTTCGGCAGTGTGTCGGTTCCGCTGGTGAAGGTCGTGGCGGAGACCGTGACGTGCCATCCGGCCCCGCCGCCGGTGGCGTCGTTGACCTCGTACTGCTGCTGCGCGGCTGTCGTGGCGACGACGCTCTGGGTGTTGCCGGTCAGGGTCGCCGTCCAGCTCAGCGCCGCGGGTGCCGCGAGGGTCAGCGTTCCCGCCGCCAGGGTGATCGTGCCGGTCAGTGTGCAGTCGGTGGTGGTCGGCGCCGAGGGGCCACAGGGAGCGGCGTTCGCGCTGCCCGGCAGCAGCGCGACGGAACCCGCGAGGGCAAGGGCGAACGCGCCGAGCACGCGAGAGAGCTGTCTCATGAGAATTTCCGTCCGCGGTGGGCCACGCATCCGGCGCGCCACATTTCTGCTACGTACGGTGATCATAGATCGCCCGTTGTGACCGGACCCGCATCGACATGCGGTGACGCGCACGACTACACGCGCCCCCTCATCCCCGTGTGGCTGCGCCGGCTCACGCGGTACCGGCGTACCGCCTGGCCGGCGCCGGTACGCCAGGGGTCAGGGGCCGGGGTGCTGCTCGTCGTACGCTGCGGCCACCCGTTTGGGTGCGGCCATGCGCCAGGCGTCGGTGACGAGTTCCCGCAGTTCGCCGTGGGTGAGGGCCGCGAGGCGGACGACGATCCAGTGGTAGCGCAGGTCGCCGCCCCGCGGCATGACGAACTTCTCCGGCTCGGCGGCGACCGCAGCCTCCCGTTCCTCCTTGGGGAAGCCGCAGCCCATCAGGGTCTCGTCGCGGGACAGGGTGGCGTACACGATGCGGCCGACGTTGAACTTGACGCGGTCGCGCACCAGCCTCTCGACGGTGCGGGGCAGCGACAGGGCGACCTGGCGCACGTCGTCGGCGGTGACGGGGGGTTCGGCAACGGTCACGGCGGTCACCGTAGCCGCCGGCACCGACAGAACCGGGCCGCTCACCGCAGCGTGGACGACACCACCTGGGGACGTCCGGCGCCGAGGAAGAAGACGCCGGGGAACCCCTTGGTCTCGAAGCCGGCGCTGCGGTTGCGCCGGAACGTCGACTGCTCGATCCGCAGCGTGCCCGTGCGGTCGTTGCTCACGAAGAAGACGGCCCCGCCGCCCTCCCGCGCCGTGTTGTCCGCGACGACCGACCCCGCGATCCGCACCGTGAACCGGTTCCCGTCCGTGTAGATCGCCCCGCCGCTGCCGCCCCCCGGCGTGCCGCCCCGCGCCGGGTTGGCCCCCCGCCCGATCGCCTTGTTGTGCGTGAACACACTGTTCAGCACCACCCACGACACCCCGATGCTGCTGAGCGCCCCACCGTTGGAGCACACCCCACCCTGCCCCGCAGCTCCCCCGAACGTGCTCTTCACCACATACACCGGCAGATCCCGCCACTGATCCAGCACCCGGATCGCCGCCCCACCCACATCCGGCCCGGTGGCGTCACACCGATTCCGGACAAACGTCGCGTTCACCGCTTTGAACCGCCCACCCCGCACGAACACGGCCCCGCCGCCGCCCCCCTCGGCCCGCTCCCCGGTCGCGTTCCCGTCCGCGAACCGGATGTTCTGCACCGTGAGCTGCGGCCACTGCTGATCGTTGCAGTGCGACGTCGTCCACACCTGCGCCCTGTCACAGGTGTTCATGTACAGAATCCGCCGCTTCCCCCCACCGCTCAACGTCACCTTGCCACCCCCGTCCAGCACCACCCGCTTGCTGGTGTTCCGCACCTTCGCCGTGGCCTTCATCACGATCGTCACCGCCGTGGCCCCGCAGGCGAACCGGATCACCCCACCCCTGGCCACCGCCGCCACCACAGCCGCCGACGTGCAACTGGCAGGAGTACCGTTCCCCACCACCCGATCCGCCCGCGACGTGTCGACCGCCCTCCCCTCCACGGGCACCACGGCCCGCCCCGAGGGATTCCCCGGCCCCGCCACTGCCCCATCCGCCCCCACCGGCACGGCGAGACCCGCCAGGACCATGACGATCACGACAGCACCACGGCTCATTCGCACGCCCGCGATGCTACTGCGGCGCTTTCGCCACATCACCCCCTTCCGCATATTCATCACCAGCAAAGCGTCATCGGTCGACCCGGCCGCAGGCCGGCTCGCGTCCGGCTACGACACCGGCGTCGGGCTCTGAAGAGGACCATGGTCCGCGCGACCTGGCCGCCCTCATCGGGGTGGCCGTCCCGTGGCCGGGCGTTGACTTCGGGGGCGTCGTGGCCTTGGGTGTGGAGGCATGGATCCCGTGCGGTCGCCGCTGACGTCGTGAGGTGGATGGTGGGCTTGGCAGACGACTACACCGCTTCGCTGCGGGAGGCCGAGCGGCGGTTGCAGGTCGCTCAGTTGGCGGGGGACGCGGACGCGCTCGATCTGTTGCTGGACGATCGGCTGGTGTTCACCGGGCCTGACGGGGGGTTGTACTCCAAGGGCGACGATCTGGAGATTCAGCGCACGGGGGAGCAGCGGCTGACGCGGGTCGACGAGGAGGAACTGAAGGTGCTCGTGGACGGCAGGACGGGGGTCACGTGGTTTCTCGGGACCCTCGCGGGGGTGTTCAAGGGGGAGGCGTTCACCGCGCGGGTGCGTTACACGCGGACGTGGGTTCACAGCGACGAGCACGGGTGGCGGCTGGTCGCGGCCCACGTCAGCGCTCAGGATTAGGGGCGTCTCACCTCGCCGCCGGGGGGCCGGCGGGTCAGGGGGTCAGGGGGTCAGGGGGTCAGGCGGCGCAGGATCTGGGCGGCGGGTTCGGCTGTGGCGTGGCGGTGGCCGGTGCCGGACCACAGGTTGATGCGTTCGGGGTCGCCCGCGGCGGTGGCGGCTTTGCGCAGGGGGCTGGTCAGGTGGTGCAGGGCGGGGTAGCCGGGTGGGGCGAGGTCGGTGTAGCGGTCGGTGAAGGTGTTGTGCAGAGCTCTGGCGGGGCGGCCGGTGAAGGCGCGGGTGACGACGGTCCGGTGGCGTGCCGGGTCGGCGAGTGCGGCTCTGTAGGGGGGTGAGGTGCCGGCCTCGTCGGCGCGCAGCAGGACGGTGCCGACGGCGAGCGCGGTGGCGCCGGCGCGCAGTGCCGCGGACACGTCGGCCGGGGTGGCCAGCCCGCCCGCGGCGACGAGGGGGAGGGAGACCGCCTGGCGTACCTGGGCCAGCAGGTCGGGCAACGGGATGGACGCCGGGATGTGCTGCGGGGTGAGTGTGCCGGAGTGTCCTCCCGCGGCAGACGCCTGCACGGTCAGCATGTCGGCGCCGGCCTCGGCGGCTTGGCGGGCCTCCGCGGGGGATGTGACCGTCTGGACGATCACGGTCCCGGCGGCGCGGAGCGCGGCGAGCACCGCAGGCTCGGGGATGCCGAAGGTGAAGCTGACGACCGGCACCGGGGTGGACAGCAGCAGGTCGATCTTGTCGGCCCAGCGGTCGTCGTCCTCGACGACGCCGGCGGACAGGACGTCGATGCCGTAGGCCTCGGCTTCCGGTGCTATGGTGCGGGCGTAGCGGCGGAAGGCCTCGGGATCGACCGGGACGGGGTTGGGGGCGAAGAGGTTGACCCCGAAGCTCACGCCGGTGGAGCGGACCTCGGCGATCTGCCGGGCCAGTGCGTCGGCCGGTTTGTACCCGCCGGCGAGGAACCCGAGGCCGTCCGCGCGGGCCGCCGCGGTGACCAGCGCCGGCGTGCTGGGGCCGCCCGCCATCGGGGCGGCCAGCACCGGGGCGCTCACCCCGAGAGCCGTCAGTGGCGAGGCCATGCGCTTCCTTCCCTTTTCGTCGGCGAGTGGGCGGCGGGTCAGTGGCCGGCGCTCTGGCCGCCGTCGACGTGGAGGACCACGCCGGTGACGAAGGGGGCGTTCTCCAGGTAGGTCACCGCGCCGACGACGTCGCTCACCTCGCCCATGTGCCCGAGGGGGTGCATGGCGCCGTACGCCTCGTGGTACTCCTCGGGGTGCATGGGCGTCTTGATGGTGCCCGGGGCGACGGCGTTGACGCGGATGCCGCGGGCGGCGTACTCGATGGCCAGGGACTTGGTGGCGGACTGCAGGCCGCCCTTGGTCAGCGACGCCAGCACGGACGGCACCTTGGAGTTGGCGTGGTCGGCCAGGCTGGTGGTGATGTTCACGATGTGGCCGCCGCCCTGGTCGAGCAGGTACGGGATGGCGCGCTGCGTGACGTGGAAGAACCCGGCGAGGTTCACGCCGATCAGTGCGGCGAACTCCTGCTCGCTGTAGTCCGTGAAGGGCTTGGCCACGAAGATCCCGGCGTTGTTGACCAGGGTGTCGACGCGTCCGAACCGCTCGGCGCCGGCGGCGATCACCCGGTCCGCGGTGTCCGGGTCGGCGATGTCGCCCTGGACGGTGAGGACGTCCGGATCCTGCGACGGGGCGATGGCGCGTGAGGTGGCGACGACGGCGTACCCGAGCTCGCGGTAGGCGGTGACGAGCCCCGCGCCGATGCCCTGTGACGCTCCGGTGATGACGGCGACCTTCTGCCCTTGGGTGCTCATGACGGCTTCTTTCCGGTGAAAGGGGTGGGTTGTCGTGGAACGGTGAGTGGCGCCGGCCCGGCGTACTAGCCGACCGGTCTACTATTCGACCGTAGGCCACCGGCGCGGAACTTGTCAAAGACGCGTGCCGGGGCCGCGATCGTCAACGGCAAGCCCGGTGACGTGCGGGGACGTCCACGGTTCGTGCGGGCCCATGCCGTCAGGCGGGTGCGTTCCGAGCCGTCAGGCGGGTGCGTTCCGAGCCGTCAGGCGGGTGCGTTCCGAAGGTCGCCGCGCCGGGCGCGGGCGGGGTGTCAGGCGACGGCCGGTGTGTCCTGGTCGGCGCGTGCGCCGAGCAGGGCCAGGCAGTTGGCCCACAGGACGCCGAGCCCCTGGGTGTCGTTGTAGAGCTTGGCGAAGAGCACCTGGCCCTCGAGCTGGGCCACCACGGAACGGGCGGCCTCGCGGGGGTCGGCGACGGTCACGTCGCCGCGGTCCAGGGCTTCGGCGACGACCGCGGCCACCATGTCGACCTGCGCGTCGAAGATCCGTTGCAGGCGCTCGCGGATGGCCTCGGTCTGGTTGCTCATCTCCAGGGTCAGGTTCCCGAACATGCAGCCCGAGACCGTGCCGCAGCTCTGCTGCCCGGCGCGCTGAGCGGCCTCGGTCTCCTCGAAGAGCCGCCGCAGCCGCTGGAGCGGCGCGTCGTCACTGTGCAGGACGCGGGTCCAGTCGCGGAGCTGGACGGCCCAGTGGCCGTCGATGACGGCCAGGGCGAGCGCCTCCTTGGACTCGAAGAAGTGGTAGAAGCTGCCCTTCGGCACCCCCGCGGCCGTGCAGATCTCGGCCACGCCGAGCGCGGAGTACCCCCGCAGCTCGATGAGTGACCGCGCGGCGGTGAGGATCTTCTCCTTGGCGTCACTGGACCGTCCCATGATGAGAGTGTACGGCCGCTCCTTCGTGTAATAGACCGGTCGGCTACTGTACGGGTTGTTCCCCGCCACCGCGGCGGACGCAGTCCCACCTCCTGCTCGAAGGCGGACACGATGACCGACCCCATGCGCGAGATCCTGGCCCGATGGAAGGCCGCCTTCGACGGCCACCAGGCGGATGCCATGGCCGCCCTGTTCACCGCCGACGCCCTCTTCCAGGGCTTCGGCCCCGAGGTCCTCTCCGGCCGCGACGCGGTGCGCGCCTACTACGCGGCCGTGCCGGGCGACCGCACCGCCGATGTCACCGTCGTCGCCACCTACACCGTCGGCGACCGGGTGGCAGGCGGGTTCGCGGACGTCACCTTCCGCGACCCGGCGGGCTGGGAGGCCCCGGTGCACCTGTCGCTGGTCCTGCGGCGTGACGAGGACGCGTGGCGGATCCGCCAGTACCACGTGTCCCGGGTCGTCACGGCGCACTGAGAGCTAGTCGGCCTCGACCTTGGTGGTCATCGCCGGGGTACCGCCGGCGCAGGCGATCGTGACCGCGACCTTGGTGTTCTCCGACTCGAACTCCACCGTGACCGCGTGCCCGGAGCTGTCGTTGACGTCGTCGGTCTTGTAGCCCTGGGCGGGACTCCAGGCCACAAGGGTCGGCCGCCCACCGGCGCAGGTGGCGACGACGGTGCCGCCCGTGGTGGTGAAGGCGCGTCCGGCGCTCCCCGGGGAGGCCGTGGGCCTGGGCGTGGCCCCGGAGGGCGTCGTGGCGGTGGCGAGGGCCTGGGTGATCTGCGCGGCGGACATGGGGGAGACGACCGGTTCGCTCAGGCCCCGGCCCAGCAGGGTGATGGCCCAGGTGGTGGTGGCCGTGGTGAGGGTCGCCGCGGTCAGCCAGCCCAGGCTCGCGAGAAGGGCGCCACGTTTCACCCTCCCCAGGGTGCCATGGGCACTCCTAAATCTGTCCTAACGCCACCTCAACGGGGATATCGGCGGAGGCTCGGCACCCGGGGGTGCCTTTACTGTGGAGGGCGATGGCACAGCTATTGCTCGTTGAGGACGACGCCGCGGTGCGGTCGGCGCTCATGCGGGCCCTCGGGGAGCGGGGGCACGCGCTGACGTCGGCGACGACCGGCATGGCGGGGCTGCGGATGGCCGTGGACGAACGGCCGGACCTGGTGATCCTGGACCTCGGGCTGCCCGACATCGACGGCTACGAGGTGATCCGCATGTTGCGCGCGGTCAGCGCGGTGCCGCTGATCGTGGCCACGGCGCGGGACGACGAACGGGAGATCGCCCGGGTGCTGGACGCCGGGGCGGACGACTACGTCGTCAAGCCGTTCGGGGCGGTGCAGCTCGACGCGCGCATCCGGGCCGTGCTGCGGCGGCTGCAGAGCGAGGACGGCGAGGCGTCGCGGGCGTACACCGTGGGCGAGCTGCGGATCGACCCGCGCGGCCGGGAGGTCACGCTGGCGGGCCAGGTCCTCGATCTGCGGCCGAAGGAGTTCGACCTGCTGTGCTACCTGGCGCAGCGGCCCGACCAGGTGGTCAGCAAACGTGAGCTGATGACCGAGGTGTGGCAGATGCCGTACGGCGGCGCGGACAAGACCGTGGACGTCCATCTGTCCTGGCTGCGCAACAAGCTGGGGGAGTCCGCGCAGGAGCCGCGGTACATCCGGGCGGTGCGGGGCGTGGGCGTGAAGCTGGTGGACCCGGGCGCATGAGGCGGCGCCTGCTGGTCCTCGTCGGCTCCATGGTGTCCCTCGCGCTGGTGGCCTTCGTGGTGCCGCTGGCGGTGCTCGCCCTGACGCTGGCCGCCGACCGTGCCACCGCGGACGCGCTGGTACGCGCCCAGTCCCTGGTCCCCGTCGTGTCCGTGGGCTCGCCGGACGCGCTGGCGCTGGCCGTGCAGCAGGCCAACAGCGCCGGTGGCCACCCCCTGACGCTCTTCCTCGCCAACGGGACGGTCATGGGGGCACCGGCGGAGCGGTCGGACGCCGTGCGGCTCGCTTTCACCGGGCGCAGCCTCACCGCGCGGGCGGAGGGAGGACGGGAGATCGTCGTCGCCGTCACGGGCCGGTCGGCGGGCGCGGCCGTCATCCGCACGTTCGTCTCCGACGCCGGCCTCACCCGCGGCGTGCGGCGGGCGTGGCTGATCCTCGCGCTGGTCGGGGCCGGGGTGCTGGTCGTCAGCCTGGTCGTCGCCGACCGGCTCGCCCGGTCGCAGATCCGCCTCGTCGGCGGCATGGCGGACGTCTCCCACCGGCTTGCCGCCGGGGACCTCACCGCCCGCGCGCCCGCGGAGGGGCCCAAGGAACTGCGCCAGGTGGCCGGCGCGCTCAACCACCTCGCCCGGCGCATCCGGGTGCTGCTCGCCCAGGAGCGCGAGTCGGTGGCCGACCTGTCGCACCAGTTGCGCACCCCGCTCACCGTCCTGCGGCTGGAGGCCGAGAGCCTGCCGCACAGCGAGCAGGCCGTCCGGGTCGGCGCCGCCGTGGACGCGATGGAACGCATGGTCACCCAGGTCATCAGGGAGGCACGGCGTTCCCGGCCGGACGAGCCCGGCGAATGCGACGCCGTCCGCGTCGTCGCGGACCGCGTGCACCACTGGTCGATGCTCGCCCGCGACCAGGACCGCCCCGTCACCCGCGACCTGGCCGCAAGTCCCCTCCCCGTGGGCACCGGCGAGGAGGCCCTGACGGCCTGCGTGGACGCGCTGCTGGAGAACGTCTTCGCTCACACCCCTGAGGGGACCGGCTTCGCGGTACGGCTCACCCCCCGCGAGGGCGGCGGCGCCGTGCTCACGGTCACCGACCAGGGCCCCGGCTTCCCGCACGCCGGTGCTCTGGAGCGTGGGGTGAGCGGCGGCTCCTCCACCGGTCTCGGCCTCGACATCGTGCGCCGCACCGCCGAACGTTCCGGCGGCTCGGCCGTCCTGTCCGCGGACCCGTCCGGAGGGGCCCGCGTCACCGTGGAGTTCGGCCCGCCGGCGAGTTAACCCCGCGTTAGGGCCGCCGCAGCTTCCCGCTATCGACCGTCCCCGCAGGCTTGGAGCAGTCAAGCACGGACATCGATCGCAACGGAGTCTCGGATGACCAAGTCCAAGATCATCGCTGGCCTCGCCACCGCCACCCTGCTCCTGGTGGGCGGCGGGACCGCCCTGGCGGCGACAGACCTCAGCCCGTCCCCGGCCGCCTCGCCCGCCGAGGACCGTCCCACCGCGGACGCCACTCCGTCGGCCACCGGCAGCCCCGCCGCGGCCCCCAAGGTCTCCCGCGAGCAGGCGGAACGCGCGGCGCTCGCCAAGGTCCCCGGCGGCCGGGTCACCTCCGCCGAACTGGAGACCGAGGACGGCCGCCAGCTCTGGGACGTCGAGGTGGACGCCACCGACGGCACCGAGCACGAGTTCGACATCGACGCCGCGACCGGCGCCGTGGCGTCCGAGGAGGTGGACGACGACGACCACAGCGGCCCGGGCGGCGACGACGATGACGACGACTGACATCTCATGTCACCGGCGGCTCCCCTGCGCCAGGGGAGCCGTTCCGCTTGTTCGGCCGGGACGGGCCGCGTCGTCACCGTACGTGGTAAATCCTTGCCCGGCGTCACGCAAAGCGGATGAGCGCGGGCGGGCCCTGAGCGACAGTGGAACGGTGAGGACACGGGGGCTCGTGCTGGTGGCACTGGGGGTCGGCCTTGTCGGCTGTGGCGGTCCCGGCCCAGGAGGACTGACGCCGACGCAACTCGATTCGGTCCGGGCTCAGGGGGTGGCCCCCGAAATGGTGTACGTGGTGGACGTTCCCGGTTTCCAGTTGGTGGGCCAGTCGGTGAGCGTCTACCACGACGAGGGCTACCAGGCGTTCTACCTCTCCCCGCGAGGACGTCAGGTGTGGTTCGGGGTCGACCGGGGGGCGTTCAGCGACGCGATATGCCCCGAGCGCCCCGTGTACGGAGCCGAACGCCTGAGCTCCCCGGTCACCTGCGAACACGATGACGTGGGCTGGTATCGCGTCAGCGGCGACCGCCACGAGTACGCGGCGGACGAGGACGGGCGTGTGCTGCGGGTCGGCGGCGTGCGGGGAGAGGTGGGGCGGAAGGCTCTGCGCGCGGCCATCGCCGGTGCCCGGCCCGCCCCGGGGGTGACCCCGTCCCCGCCGGCGGCGCAGTGACACCGGACCCGGTCAGCGGACGCCGCGGGGCCGGAACTGGACGCTGATCCTCGGGCCGGTGGGGCGGGAGAGTTTCGGGATGGAATGGTCCCAGGTGCGCTGGCAGGAGCCGCCCATGACGATGAGGTCGCCGTGGCCGAGGTCGTGGCGCAGGGAGTGGCCGCCGCCTCGAGGGCGCAGCAGCAGGGGGCGGGGGGTGCCGATGGAGATGATGGCGACCATCGTGTCCTCGTCCGCGCCGCGGCCGATGCGGTCGCCGTGCCAGGCCACGCTGTCGCGGCCGTCGCGGTACAGGCACAGGCCGGCGGTGCGGAACGGGTGGCCCGCCTGCCCGGCGTAGTGGGTGTTGAGGGCACGCATGGCCTCGTGCAGCACGGGGTCGGGGAGCGGCTCCTCCTCGTCGTAGAACTTGAGCAGCCTCGGCACGTCCACCATGCGGTCGTACATGTGGCGGCGCTCGGCGTGCCACGGGACGTCGCGGGACAGGCGGTCGAACAGGGCGTCGGCGCCTGTGAGCCAGCCGGGGCGCAGGTCGATCCACGCGCCGCCGGACAGGTGGGTGCGGCGGACCGTCGTGCCGAGGGGCCCGGTGCCGGGCTCCTCGCCCAGATCCAGCAGTGAGGCCTGGAATCCAGCGGTCATGCGCACCATGGTACCGCGAGTATTCAAACACTCTTTCGATCAGGGTGCTCTGAGCTGGTCAAAAGCTCCAGCGGGTGTCGCTGGGGGAGTCGGCGGACGGGCCGGGCGGGGCGGGGGTGACCTCGTAGACGTCGTAGGGGGAGGGGCCGGCGGCGCGGACGACGTCGCCGTGGAAGGAGCCGTCCAGGACGTCGATCGGCACCTGGTACTTGGCGGCGAAGACCTCGGCGAGGCGGCCCAGCTTGTCCTCGTCCAGCACCCGGGACGCCGCGCCGCGCACCACGAGCTCCAGGCCGCGGGGGTCGGTGGTGACCGCGCAGCCGGCGGCGGTGCCGAGGTGGCCGGGCTCGTGCATGGCCTGGCTCACGGCGATGTGCAGGGCGCCGTCCAGCCACACGCCGAGGATGGGTGCGACGTTCGCCTGGCTCTTCCTGCCCGGCGTCGAGAGCCAGTACGTGTCCGCGTCGTTCGCCGGACCCCTGGCGCTCGTCGCCCGTGGCGTCGTGGACGACTCGTCGGCCACGGGCTCGTCTTCGGCCATCGCCACTCCTTTCCGTCCCTGGTTGGTTGCTGGGAAAGACCGTACTTGTGAAAAGCAAGCGTAATGCATCTGGCCAAGCGTGAACTAGAATCCGAATCCATGACGGGGCGCAGCTATGGTCAGTTCTGCGGGCTCTCGCGAGCCATGGAAAGCGTGGGCGAACGCTGGGCGCTGCTCATCGTGCGCGACCTGCTGGTACGTCCGAAGCGCTTCACCGACCTGCGGCGCGGCCTTCCCCGGATCCCCACCAACATCCTGTCGGCCCGTCTGAAGGAACTGGAACTCGCCGGCGTCGTCCACCGCACGGTGCTGCCCCGCCCCGCGGCGTCCGTGGTCTACGAACTGACCCCCTACGGCCGCGCCCTGGAAGACGTCGTACTCCGCCTGGGCCTGTGGGGCGCCATGGCGATGGGCGCCCCCGAACCCGGCGAGATCGCCACCATCGACTCCGTCACCATGGCCCTGCGCTCCACCTTCCGCCCCGAGGCCGCCGCCGGCCTGAGCGTTTCCTACGAGTTCCGCCTGGGCGACATCGTCCTGTCCGCCGTCATCGACGACGGCACACTGAACGTCCTCCCCGGCCCCCTGCCCGGCGCCGACCTGGTCGTGGAGGCCGGCCACGAACTACGCGCCCTGATGGCGGGCGAGGTCACCCCCGCCGAGGCCGTGGAAAAGGGCATGGTCACCCTCACCGGCGACCCCGCCGGCCTGGACCGGCTGGTCGAGGTCTTCCACATCCCCCCGATACCGTCCACGTGACCGCGCCGGAGGACGTCCGTGAGTGCTCAGGACTCGTCCGTCCATGGCTGTTCTTCTGCCAGGTCCAGGCCGAGTTGGTCGGCCCACTCCTGGGCCCACGCCCGTGCCGCCGTGATCTCCTCGTCCGTGCAGCCGTGGCGGGCGAACTCGTCTTCGGGGCGGTTCGCGGCGAGGTCCAGCCGGTCGCGTAGTTCGTGCGGGTCGTAGTCGTCGACGGCGCTTTCGGCGAGGAGGGCGAGTTCGACGGTGCTGAGGTGTTCGCCGGCCCGGTACGCCTCGATCAGGTTGCGGGCCTGCCCGGACTGGTAGAGGGCGCCCATCGTGACCGTGAGGTCGTCCACCGGGTTACCCGCGGGTGGTGGCGCCGCGGCGGGCTGGGGCGGGGACGACGATGGCGGTGATGATGAGCTCGGGGCCGGCGAGCCAGCGGCCGGTGAAGCGGGACAACTGCTGGCCGTTGACCCGGGGGCCCGGTACCCGGAGCCGGGCGGAGAACTCGCCGCGGCCGGGGTCGACCGACACGATGATGTCCTCGAAGTCCAGCCACCGCTTGGTGAGCGGGAACCACGACTTGTACACCGACTCCTTGGCGCTCCACAGGACCCGGTCCCAGTGCACGCGCGGGTGCCGTGCGGCGAGGCGGCGCAGGGCCTCGCGCTCCTCGGGCAGCGACACCGCGTCCAGCACGCCGTCCACCAGGGGCTCGTTGCGCTCGGCGTCGATGCCGATGGTGGCCACCTTGGACGCCACGCCGACGACGGCCGCGCGGTAGCCGGTGCAGTGGGTGATGCTGCCGACGACCCCGGCGGGCCACTGCGGCTCGCCGCGCAGCCCGGGGGGTACGGGGCCGGGACGCATGCCGAGCTTGCGCAGCGCGTCGTGGGCGCACATGCGCGCGGTGGCGAACTCCGCGCGGCCCTCCGCGTCGGCGTCGCCGATCGCCCGGTCCTCCTCGGGGAACAGCGGCGGGTCGGGCGGGTCGGCGAACAGGTCGGCGGCCACCACGCAGTCGGGCAGAATCGACTTGATCATGGGCCCGGCCGGACCGGCGGCGGCCCCGCTCATACGCACAGTGGTCACCTGACGAGCGTATCGGCGAGGTGAACGCCCCCGGCATCTCCGAGAGCGCTTTGTTGGCCCCGCGCCCGTCCCGCGCGACAGGACTCGGGGGGCATAAGGGGTACCGCGGTGGCGTCGCCGCGCGGCGGGGATCGGGGGCACCGACGATGGAGCCGGTGTCCCGCCGTAGGGCGGCGCCGGATTCGCCGTACCACGTCCCGCCGCGTCGGCGCCGATCGAAGGGACGGCCTGGAGCGGGAGGAGGGATGGAGCGGGTGTCCCGCCGTAGGGCGGCGCCGGATTCGCCGTACCACGTCCCGCCGCGTCGGCGCCGATCGAAGGGACGGCCTGGAGCGGGAGGAGGGGGGTCAGCCGGTTACGGCTGTGGTGAGGGTTTCGGAGTGGGGGGCGGTGCGGGCGCGGGTGAGCATGGCGCGGGCGCGTTCCTCGTAGGCGGGGATGCCGAGGGTGTGGAAGACGGTGAGGGCCTGTTCCAGGTGGGCCACGGCGTGGGCGTGGTCGTCGCAGGACAGGGCCAGTTCGCCCAGGCCCAGGAGGGCGCGGCCCTCTGCCAGGCCGTCGCCGGAGGAGCGGCCCAGGCGGACCGCCTGGCGGAGGGCCTCTTCGGCTTCGGCCACCTCGCCGAGGCGCAGGCGGGCCACGCCCAGGCCGCACAGGACGTAGGTTTCGCCGATGGGGTCGCCGATCTCCCGGACTATGTCGATGGCGGTGCCGAAGATCTCCGCGGCCAGGCTGGGTTCGTCCCACTGCAGGTAGGTGTCGCCCATGCGGTGCAGGACCTGGGCCTCCACCCGCCGGCTGCCGCCGCGGCGGCTGAGGGCCAGGGCTTCGGCGAGCAGGCGGCTCGCGCCTTCGGGGTCGCCGTCGTCGAGACGGAGCTGGGCGAGGTTGTGCAGGACGTACGCGGCGCCGACCTGGTCGCCGGTGCGGGTGAAGATGTCCAGTGCGTGGGTGTAGCGGGCGGCCGCCTCGTCGGCCAGGCCGCTCATGCGGTCGAGGAACGCGACGTTGCGCAGGACCAGCGCGACCCCCAGGTCGTCGCCGACCCGGTTGAACAGCTCGATGGCTTCCTCGAAGTCGCGCCGTGCCTCGGCGAGGCGCTTCAGCGTCATGTGCAGCGAGCCGCGTGAGTACAGGATGGCACCCTGGCCGCGGGGGTCGCCGGCGTGGCGGGCCGCGGCCAGGGCCACCTCGTGGGTCTCGCGCCAGTCGTCCAGATAGATGCGGGACTCGAACAGCGTGACGGCGCTGATGGCGAGGTCCCAGCACAGTTCGGCGAAACCGGCCCGTGCGGCCTGGCGGATGCCCGACACCAGCAGCGGGCGTTCGCGTTCGTACCACGCCATGGGGCTGGCGACGAGCTGGTCCACCAGTTTGCGTGGCAGCGGGCGGCGTGTCGCGCCGCTGTGGACCTGGAGGTACTCCTCGCCGTACACCCGGCGGTGGGCGGCCTCGGCGACGAACAGCAGGGTGCCGAGGGCCCGCTCCAGTGCCGTCTTGCGTTCGGCGGCGGTCTCCTCGGCGGCCAGGCGTTCGCGGGCGAAGACCCGCACGAGGTCGTGGAAGCGGTACTGGCTGTGCACGCCGTACCCCGGGCCGGCCGACTCGATGAGCTGGGCGTCGGCGAGTTCGTCCAGCAGGTCCTGCGCGTCGGTGTGCGACCCGCCGAGCAGGGCCCCGGCGAGCCACGCGGAGAAGACGCTGGTGTCGAGGATGGCGAGCAGGCGGAACAGGCGGCGGGCCTCGGGGCCGACGCTCTCGTAGGTGAGGGAGATGCTGGCGCGGATGCCCATGTCCCCGTGCTTGAGCTCGTCGAGCCTGCGGGTCTCGTCCTTCAGGCGGACGACGAGCTGGTCGATGCTCCAGTGGGGGCGGGCCGACAGGCGGGCCCCGGCGATGCGCAGCGCCAGCGGCAGGCGTCCGCACAGCTCCGACAGCTCGACGGCCTCGCCCGGCTCGGCCCGCACCCGGTCGGAGCCCGCGATGCGGCCCAGCAGTTCGAGGGACTGGTCGCTGTCGAAGATGTCCATCTCGATCTGGACGGCGCCGGGCAGCCCGGCGAGGCGGCTGCGGCTCGTGATGAGCACCGCGGACGTGCGGTTGCCGGGCAGCAGCGGCAGCACCTGGCTCTCGCGCGCCGCGTCGTCCAGCACGATCAGCGTGCGCCGGTCGGCCAGCAGCGCGCGGTACATCTCGGCGCGTTCCTCCAGCCCGTCGGGCATGTCGCTGCCCGCCACGCCGAGCGCCCGCAGGAACCGCTCCAGCACCTGCATCGCGCTGACCTGCCGGTACGCGCCGCCGTGCAGGTCGGTGAAGAGCTGCCCGTCGGGGAAACGCTCGGCGACGGTGTGCGCGGCGTGCACCGCGAGGGTCGTCTTGCCGAGCCCGCCCTGCCCGGCGATCACGATGATCGGCACGGCCAGCCGGAAACGGTCCTCGGCGGCCAGGGCCAGTTCGCGCTGGATGGCGTCGAGCTGCTTGTTGCGCCCGGTGAAGTCGGCCACCGCGGCGGGCAGCAGCACAGGGACGGGACGCGCGGGCGGCGGCTCGGGCGGTTCGAGCGGGATGGTCGTGACCCTGGCCGGCCCGTTGAGGCTCTCGTCGGAGGTGAGGATCGCGTACTCCAGCCGCTGGAGCTGCTCGTTCGGCTCGATGCCGAGCTCCTCGACCATCGTCTCGCGCGCCAGGCGGTAGACCCGCAGCGCGTCGGCCTGGCGGCCCGAGCGGTACAGCGCGAGCATGAGCTGCCCGCGCAGCCGCTCGCGCAACGGGTGCTCGGCGACGAGGGCGGTCAGCTCCCCCACCAGCTCGTGGTGGTGGCCGAGGTCCAGCTCCAGTTGCAGGCAGTCCTCGTTGGTGGTGACGCGGTGCTCGGCGAGCCGGTTCGCGGCGGCCCGGACCGGTCTGCTGTCGATGCCCACCATGGCCTCGCCCTGCCACAGCGCCAGCGCCTCGCGGTACTGGCGGACGGCGGTGTCGAGGTCGCCGGCGTCGCGCCGCCGCCGGGCCTCGGCGGTCAGCGTCTCGAAGCGGCGGACGTCCAGCGTGTCCTCGTCGGCCACCTCCAGGATGTAGCCGCGGGGGTGGGTGACGATCAGGCCGGGACGGCCGTGCGCGGTGAACAGGCGGCGCAGCGCGGAGATGCAGATCTGGACCTGGGCCTTGGACGTGGGCGGGAGGACCTCGCCGTAGATGGCGTCCACGAGGCGCTCGACGGTGACGACCCGGCCGGCGTCCAGAAGGAGGAGCGCGAGGGTGATGCGCTGCCGCAGTCCTCCGACGTCCAGGCGCCCGCTCTGCGCGAGCACCTCAAGTGGCCCCAGGATCCGGAACTCCACCTGTTGACTCCTTGCCAGAAAACCTCGGACCGATCCGGAAGTCTTCGCGCAACCATGAGAGACGCGCTGGGCGCACGGCCACGGGCGGGCCGGCCCGGGGAACGGCCGTGGCCTTTCTTCGTGATGTGGGGGTGGACATCGGCGCCCGGCGTTTCTCTCGTCCCCTGGCGCATGTCCACTTTCCCCGGATAGTACAACCTGGTAGGTAAGGGGACCAGCCACATTACTGTGAGTGTGGTATTGAAGGCGTTCACGAATGATGTAGGGAAACCGGCCGGGACTCCAGGGATGACCGATATATATGCCCATAAAGGGGATTTAGCGGCCAACGGCGGCGATATCTCTGCCGATCCGGCACCTCTGCGGCGGACGGCCCGACACCTCACCGATGACCGTCCGTACTGTGCGGAGCGGCCCCCGGCGCAGGGGGTACGGCACGCGCGCGGGTGCGCGGCCGTAGGGGGCGGGCAGGGGTGCCCGCCGTGAGCTGGGCCGACCTAGCATCGAATCCATCGAGCTTGCGACGGTTTTAGCTTCACGATGAGGTGGTGTCCCTGGTCGGTGGTCTGCTTCGCAGCAAGTCCCCACGCGGCAAGGGCCATCGTGTGAGCGCCACTCGCACGATGGCCTTTGTTTTTCGCCACGGATTTCCGCGAACACCGCCGCCCCCCGGCGTGCCACCTGATCCCCTGACGATTCCCGGGCGCCCCGCCGTGACGAGGCCCGCCACCACGCGAGGACCACCGGCCTCGCGGCTCACGAGCACACTGAGGAGTGAAGATGTCCCGCCGCCTGTTCACCTCCGAGTCGGTCACCGAAGGCCACCCGGACAAGATCGCCGACCAGATCAGCGACGCCGTGCTGGACGCCATGCTCAAGGGCGACCCGAGGAGCCGGGTCGCCGTCGAGACCCTCATCACCACCGGCCAGGTCCACGTCGCCGGCGAGGTCACCACCGAGACCTACGTCGACATCCCCGGCCTGATCCGCGACACCATCCTGGACATCGGCTACGACGCCTCCCACAAGGGCTTCGACGGCGCCTCCTGCGGCGTCTCGGTGTCCATCGGGGCCCAGTCGCCCGACATCGCCCAGGGGGTCGACGAGGCGTACGAGCACCGCGAGGGCGGCGCGGGCGACGAACTGGACCGGCAGGGCGCGGGCGACCAGGGCCTGATGTTCGGCTACGCGTGCCGCGAGACCCCCGAGCTGATGCCGCTGCCCATCCAGCTCGCCCACCGGCTGGCGCAGCGCCTGTCGGAGGTCCGCAAGGACGGCACCGCGCCCTACCTGCGCCCCGACGGCAAGACCCAGGTCACCATCGAGTACGACGGCGACCGTCCCGTGCGCCTCGACACCGTCGTGGTCTCCAGCCAGCACGCGCCGGAGATCGACCTCAAGGAGATGCTCGCGCCGGACGTCAAGGAGCACGTCGTCGACCCGCTGCTCGCCGGGTTGTCCATCGACACCGAGGGCTACCGGCTGCTGGTCAACCCCACCGGCCGTTTCGAGATCGGCGGCCCCATGGGCGACGCCGGCCTCACCGGTCGCAAGATCATCGTCGACACCTACGGCGGCATGGCCCGCCACGGCGGCGGCGCCTTCTCCGGCAAGGACCCCTCCAAGGTCGACCGCTCCGCCGCCTACGCCATGCGCTGGGTCGCCAAGAACGTCGTCGCCGCCGGCCTCGCCGACCGCGCCGAGGTCCAGGTCGCCTACGCCATCGGCAAGGCCCAGCCCGTCGGCGTCTTCGTCGAGACCTTCGGCACCGAGCAGGTCTCCGTGGACGCCATCCAGCGCGCCATCCTGGAGGTCTTCGACCTGCGCCCCGCCGCCATCATCCGCGACCTGGACCTGCTGCGTCCCATCTACTCGGCGACCTCCGCCTACGGCCACTTCGGCCGCGAGGGTTTCTCCTGGGAGTCGCCCGACCGTGCCGACGCGCTGCGCCGGGCCGTCTGAGGAGCGCGCCATGACGTCATTCCGCGACGCCCTGTCCCGGCGGGTCCTGGTGGCGGACGGTGCGATGGGCACGATGCTGCAGGCCCACGACCCGTCGCTTGAGGACTTCCAGGGCCTCGAAGGCTGCAACGAGGTGCTGAACGTGACCCGGCCCGACGTGGTGGCCGGGGTGCACGACGCGTATCTGTCGGCGGGCGCCGACGTGGTGGAGACCAACACCTTCGGGGCGAACTGGGCGGCGCTCGGCGAGTACGACATCAGCCACCGCATCGGGGAACTGTCGGCCGCCGGCGCGCGGATCGCGCGGGAGCGTGCCGACCACTGGTCGGAGGTGTCCGGGCGGCGGCGGTACGTGCTCGGGTCCATGGGTCCGGGCACCAAGCTGCCGAGCCTCGGCCACACGACCTTCGCCGTTCTGCGGGAGGGGTACCGCCAGAACGCCGAGGGGTTGATCGAGGGCGGTGCCGACGGGCTCATCGTGGAGACCTGCCAGGACCTGCTGCAGGTCAAGGCGGCCGTGCTCGGCGCGCGCGACGCCGTCGCCGCGTGCGGGCGTGACGTGGTGCTGGTGGTGCAGGTCACGATCGAGACCAACGGGGCGATGTTGCTGGGGTCGGAGATCGGGGCGGCGCTGGGGGTGATCGAACCGCTGGGTGCCGATGTGATCGGGCTGAACTGCGCGACGGGCCCGGCGGAGATGAGCGAGCACCTGCGTTACCTGGCCCGGCACTGCGACGTGGCGATCTCCTGCATGCCCAACGCCGGGTTGCCCGAGCTGACCGCCGACGGCGCGCGGTACCCCCTCGGGCCCTCTGAACTCGCCGAAGCCCAGGCAGGTTTCGTCGAGCAGTTCGGGGTCGGCCTGGTCGGCGGCTGCTGCGGCACCACGCCGGAGCACATCGCCGCCGTCGCGCGGGCCGTGGCCGGACGGCCGGTCGCCGCGCGCCGGGCGGCCCCCGTGCGAGGCGCGGCGTCGTTGTATGCGCATGTGCCGTTCTCGCAGGATGCGTCGTATCTGGCGATCGGTGAGCGGACCAATGCCAATGGGTCGCGGGTGTTTCGTGAGGCGATGCTGGCGGGGCGGTGGGAGGAGT
>NZ_JBDPMD010000120.1:0-944 GCF_039871875.1 Sphaerisporangium sp. B11E5
GACGGCGGAGCGGTTTGTGGCGTGTCCGTTCGGGGTGGGGGAGCGGATGTATCGCTCTGGGGATCTGGTGCGGTGGCGTGCTGATGGGGTGCTGGAGTTCGTGGGCCGGGTCGATGATCAGGTGAAGGTGCGGGGTTTCCGGGTGGAGTTGGGTGAGGTCGAGCATGCTTTGGTGCGGTGTCCGGGGGTGGAGGCGGCTGTGGTGGTCGCCCGGGACAGGCTGGTGGCGTATGTGGTGGGCCGGGTCGAGGTCGAGACGGTGCGGGCGTGGGCACGCGGGGTGTTGCCGGAGTACATGGTCCCGTCGGTGTTCATGCGGGTGGAGTCGCTGCCGCTGACCGTCAACGGCAAGGTGGACCGGCGCGCGTTACCGGAGCCGGATCTCACCGGTGTGACCGGGGATTACGTGGCGCCGCGTACCGCGGTCGAGCAACGGTTGTGCGGGCTGTTCGCCGAGGTGCTCGGGGTGGAACGCGTCGGGATCGAGGACAGCTTCTTCGACCTCGGTGGCGACAGCATCATGTCGATCCAGCTGGTCAGCAGGGCGAGGCGGGCCGGGATCGTGATCACGCCACGGCAGGTCTTCCAGCACCGCACCGTGCAAGCCCTGGCGCGAACGGCGCCGCACGCGCTCGAAGCGGCCGGCCCTGAGCCGGAGCATCGTTCCGAGTTCTCCCTGACCGGACTCACCCAGCACGAGCTCGACGAGCTTCGTTCCGATCCGGACATCGTCGATGTGTGGCCGCTGACTCCGTTGCAGGAGGGCCTGCTGTTCCATGCGGTGTATGACGAGGCAGGCGTGGATGTCTACGCCAGTCAGATCGTCGTGCGGTTGGAGGGGCGGGTGGATGGGGGGCGGTTGCGGTTGGCGGTGGAGGGGTTGTTGCGGCGGCATGCGAGTTTGCGGGTGGGTTTTCGGTGGGTGGGGTTGAGCCGGCCGGTGC
>NZ_JBDPMD010000121.1:0-930 GCF_039871875.1 Sphaerisporangium sp. B11E5
CGAACGATCGCAGCGCTGGCTGGAGCCTGCGCCGTGCTGTTGTCGGCTGTCGCGGCCCTGGTGTTCACGCACCCGGCCGCCGCGGCCACGCTGACCGAGGTGACCAACTTCGGCTCCAACCCCGGCAACCTGCGCATGCACATCTACGTGCCCGACAACAGACCTGCCAACCCCGCGGTGGTGCTGGCCATGCACCCGTGCGGCGGCTCCGGGCCGGGCTTCTACTCCTCCAGCGAGTTCGCCTCACTGGCCGACCGGTACGGCTTCATCGTGATCTACCCCTCGGCGTCGAAGAAAGCCAACTGCTTCGACAACTGGTCAGAAGCCTCCAAGGTACGCGGCGGCCAGACCGACCCCGTGTCACTCATGTCCATGATCACCTACGCCATCCAGCAACGCGGCGGCGACGCCGGCCGCGTCTACGCCACCGGCAGCTCCTCCGGCGCCATGATGACCAACGCCATGCTCGCCCTGTACCCCGAAGTCTTCAAAGCCGGCGCCGCCTTCATGGGCGTCCCCTTCACCTGCTTCCCCAACGAAGCCGCCTACCAGCCCGGCGGCAACGCCGCCCCTTGCGTCAACATCAGCGCGCAGACCTGGGGCGACCGGGTACGCAACGCCGGCCACAACCACCGCGGCCCCTGGCCCCGCATGCAACTGTGGCACGGCACCAACGACAACGTCGTCGCCTACTCCGAACTCGAAGAAGAAATCAAGCAGTGGACCAACGTCCACGGCCTGAGCCAGACCCCCACCAGCACCGACACCCCCCAGACCAACTGGAACCGCCGCCGCTACGCCGACACCACCGGAACCGTCCGCGTCGAGGCCTACAGCATCCAAGGCGCCGGCCACTCCCTCCCCTCCAGCGGCATGGGCCTGCGCGCCATCGAATTCTTCGGCCTCACCGGCGCCAACCCCACCCCCACC
>NZ_JBDPMD010000122.1:0-899 GCF_039871875.1 Sphaerisporangium sp. B11E5
TCCGGCGCGGCGCCTTCTGTGCCCAGACGTTCCGGCGCGGCGTACTCGGCGGCCACACGCTCCGGTGCACCGCGCTCCGTGCCCAGACGTTCCGGCGCGGCGCCTTCTGTGCCCAGACGTTCCGGCGTGGTGTGTTCGGTGGTCACACGCTCGGGGGCAGCGGGGCGCTCGGCCGACCTCTTGGCCTCGGCGGAGGCGGCGAGCCTGCGCAGGCGGCGGAGCGCCTCGGTGCCGATGGGCTGCTGCTCCGGCTGCCCGGAGGCGGTCACTGCGGGCTCGGGGGCCTGGGCCGGGTCGGTGGGCGGCGGCGGTGTGGTGGCCGGCGGCTGGGAGGAGGGGCGGTGCAGGGCACGCGCGGCGGGCGGCAGGACCGTACGGTCCTGCCGGGGCGCGCCGGTGGCCGGACGCGGCGGGGCGACGCCGGGGGACCAGGACGCGGCGGCCGGGCGGGACGCCGGGTCCGCGGCGGGGCTCTGCGGGCGGGCGCCGGGGGCGCCGGGGCGGGAGGCCGGGCCGGGGGTCCCGATGGACGGGCGGGAGGCCGGGGCGGGTGTGCCGGTCGCCGGACGCGAAGCCGGGCCAGGTGTCTCCTTGGCCGGGCGGGGAGCGCCGATCGCCGGGCGGGCCCCAGTGCCGGGAGCCTCGATGCCCGGGCGGGACGGGAAGCCAGGGCCTTCGGCGGCCGGGTGGGACGCGAGGCCGGGGGCCTCGGCGGCCGGGCGGGACCCGAAGCCAGGGGCCTCGGCGGCCGGGCGGGACCCGAAGCCAGGGACCTCGGCGGCCGGGCGGGACCCGAAGCCAGGGACCTCGGCGGCCGGGCGGGACCCGAAGCCAGGGACCTCGGCGGCCGGGCGGGACCCGAAGCCAGGGACCTCGGCGGCCGGGCGGGACCCGAAGCC
>NZ_JBDPMD010000123.1:0-897 GCF_039871875.1 Sphaerisporangium sp. B11E5
CACCGGTGCGAGCGCCGGTGGTGCGGCGTCCGGTGACGGCACGATCACGATGGGGTTCTCCCAGGTGGGTGCGGAGAGCGGGTGGCGTACCGCGAACACCAAGTCGGTGCAGGAGTCGGCGAAGGCGGCGGGGATCGAGCTGAAGTTCTCCGACGCGCAGCAGAAGCAGGAGAACCAGATCAAGGCGATCCGGTCGTTCATCCAGCAGAAGGTGGATGTGATCGCGTTCTCGCCGGTGGTGGAGTCGGGCTGGGACACGGTGTTGAAGGAGGCGCAGAACGCCAAGATCCCGGTGATTCTGACCGACCGTGCGGTGGATTCGCCGGACACCAGTCTGTACAAGACCTTCCTTGGGTCGGATTTCGTGGAGGAGGGCAAGAAGGCGGGTCAGTGGCTGGTGGATCAGTTCAAGGATGCCAAGGATCCGGTGAACATCGTGGAGTTGCAGGGGACCACGGGTTCGGCGCCGGCCAATGACCGTAAGGCGGGGTTCGGTGAGGTGATCGCCGCCGATCCGAAGTTCAAGATCGTGGCGTCGCAGACGGGGGACTTCACGCGGGCCAAGGGCAAGGAGGTCATGGAGGCGTTCTTGAAGTCGACGCCGGACATCGATGTGCTGTTCGCGCACAACGATGACATGGGTCTTGGTGCGATCGAGGCGATCGAGGGCGCGGGGAAGGTCCCGGGCAAGGACATCACGATCATCACGATCGACGCGGTCAAGGACGGCATGCAGGCCCTGGCCGACGGCAAGATCAACTACATCGTGGAGTGCAGCCCGCTGCTCGGCCCGCAACTGATGGACCTGGCCAAGAAGGTCGTCGCCGGCGAGACCGTGCCCACCCGGGTCGTCACCGAGGAGACCACCTTCACCCAGGAGCAGGCCAAGGAAGCCCT
>NZ_JBDPMD010000124.1:0-873 GCF_039871875.1 Sphaerisporangium sp. B11E5
GGGGTGGGGTGGGGGCGTCGAGGGCGGGGTCCTGGGTGAGGATGGCGTGGTGCAGGCGGGTGAGGCCGGCGCCGGGGTCGAGGCCGAGTTCGGTGGCGAGGTGGTCGCGCAGGTGGTGGTAGCTGTCGAGGGCTTCGCTCTGCCGGCCGGAGCGGTACAGGGCGCGCATGTGGGTGGCGCGCAGGCGTTCGCGCAGGGGGTGTTCGCGGAGGAGTTCGGTGAGTTCGTCGGCGAGCTGGGTGTGTTCGCCGAGGGCCAGGCGGGTCTCGGCGTGTTCCTCGCGGGCGGTGAGGTGTTGTTCTTCCAGGCGGGCGATGACGGGCCGGAGGAAGGGTTCGTCGCGGAAGTCGGCGTAGGCGGGGCCGCGCCACAGGGCGAGGGCGTCGGCGAGCCGGGCGGCTTTGGCGCGGGGGTCGGTGGTGGTGCGGGCTTGGGTGAGCAGGTCGGTGAAGCGCAGGTGGTCGGCGGTGGCGGTGTCGATGTGGAGGCGGTAGCCGGCGGGGTGGGCGGCGAGCAGGGCGCGGGCGCCGGGCTGGGCGTCTTCCAGGGCGCGGCGGAGCTGGGAGATCTTGGCGGACAGGGCGCCGGTGGCGTTGCCGGGGGGGTCGCCGGACCACAGGTCGTCGATGAGGCGGTCGGCGGGGACGGGCCGGCCGTCGTGGGCGAGCAGGTCGGCCAGCAGGGCGCGGACCTTGAGGCCGGGGATGGTGACCGGGTGGTCGTCGGCCGTCCAGGCCGTCAGCGGCCCCAGCACGCCAAAACGCATGGATGTCACGATAACGCCGGTCGGGGCGGGGTTTCACGGCGTCGCGCGGGGTGGTGTGGCGGGTTACGGGGTGTGGGCGGGGGGCCGTAAGGCGGTGGACAGCGGGC
>NZ_JBDPMD010000125.1:0-844 GCF_039871875.1 Sphaerisporangium sp. B11E5
TCGGCGGTGAAGCGTTCGGCGGTGAGGGCGGGGCGGTCGTGGTAGCCGCGGGCGAGTTGGTCGCCGGCGATGTACAGCTCGCCGGGGACGTTCGGGGGGACCGGCCGCAGGTGGCGGTCCAGCACGTGCATCCGCGTGTTCCAGACCGGGCGGCCGATGGGCACCGGAGCACCCGGCTCGACGGCGTCGCACCGCCAGGCGGTGACGTCCACGGCCGCTTCCGTCGGCCCGTAGAGGTTGAACAGCTCGGCGCCGAGCGTCGCGCGGAACCTCTCCACCAGGTGGGCGGGAAGCGCCTCTCCGCTGCAGATCACCCGTTTGAGGCTCCGGCACGCCTTCGCGCCGGGTTCCTGGAGGAACGCCGTGAGCATCGAGGGCACGAAGTGGATCGTGGTGATCGACGCGTCCTGGATCAGGGCGGCGAGGTAGTCCGGCTCGCGATGCCCCTCGGGCTTGGCCATCACGAGGGTCGCGCCCTCGATGACCGGCCAGAAGAACTCCCAGACGGAGACGTCGAATCCCGCGGGTGTCTTCTGCAGGATCCGGTCGTCCGGCGTGAGCGGGAACTGGTGCTGCATCCAGGCCAGGCGGTTGGCGATCGAGGCGTGCGAGACCATCACGCCCTTCGGCTTGCCTGTGGAGCCCGAGGTGTAGATCAGGTAGGCGGTGTTGTGAGGGTCGATGGGGATGCCGGGGTCGGTGGCAGGGTGGTGCGTGGTCGTGGTGGTGTCGAGGTGGAGCGTGGGGGTGGTCGTCGCGGGGAGGGTTGTTGTGGTGGTGGTGAGGAGGAGGGTGGGGTGGGCGTCGTCGAGGAGGAGGTTGATGCGGTTGGGGGGGTAGTCGG
>NZ_JBDPMD010000126.1:0-730 GCF_039871875.1 Sphaerisporangium sp. B11E5
AGATCATCGTCGACACCTACGGCGGCATGGCCCGCCACGGCGGCGGCGCCTTCTCCGGCAAGGACCCCTCCAAGGTCGACCGCTCCGCCGCCTACGCCATGCGCTGGGTCGCCAAGAACGTCGTCGCTGCCGGCCTCGCCGACCGCGCCGAGGTCCAGGTCGCCTACGCCATCGGCAAGGCCCAGCCCGTAGGCGTCTTCGTCGAGACCTTCGGCACCGAGAAGGCCTCCGTGGAAGCCATCCAGCGCGCCATCCTGGAGGTCTTCGACCTGCGCCCCGCCGCCATCATCCGCGACCTGGACCTGCTGCGTCCCATCTACTCGGCGACCTCCGCCTACGGCCACTTCGGCCGCGAGGAGCCCAACTTCTCCTGGGAGCGCACCGACCGAGTGGACCAACTCCGCCAGGCCGCCGGCCTCTGACAACACAACCCGGCCCGCCCCAGGCGGGCCGGCACCCCCGTCCGTGTGGCGGCGCCGTCCGTGTGGCGCCGTCCCACATCAACCCCCCACGGGGTCAGGTGGGACGTAAGGGTCGCCGCCCCAGTTGCCTGATCCCACAAGGGGCCGCTGGGACGGCTGGGACCACGGACGGCTGGATCCGCGGGACGGCTGGGACCACGGGACGGCTGGGACCACGGGACGGCTGGGACCACGGGACGGCTGGGACCACGGGACGGCTGGGACCACGGGACGGCTGGGACCACGGGACGGCTGGGACCACGGGACGG
>NZ_JBDPMD010000127.1:0-677 GCF_039871875.1 Sphaerisporangium sp. B11E5
TTTTGAGGGTGGCGAGCAGGGCGGTGAGGAGGTGGGTGGAGCGGGGGATGGCGAGGGCGATGTATTTCTCGGGGCCGGCGTCGTGGGTGAGCAGGTGGTGGGCGAGTTGGTTGGCTTGTTCGTTGAGCTGGCGGTAGGTGAGGGTGGTGGTGCCGTCGGTGACGGCGATGGCGTCGGGGGTCTTGGCGGCTTGCTGTTCGAAACGCCGGGTCAGGGTCGTGGGTTCGAGAGGGGTGGTGGTGTCGTTCCACTCGGTGAGGATCCGGTGGTGTTCGCCCGGGAGCCAGATGTCGAGGTCGCCGACGCGGGTGCCGGGGTCCTGGGCGGCGTGGGCGAGCAGTGTCTCCAGACGGTGGAGCAAGGTGGTGACGGTGCCGGGGTCGAACAGGTCGGTGGCGTACTGGGCTTCGCCCTCGATGCCGGTAGGGGCGCCGGTGGAGTCGTAGTTGTCGGTCAGGTAGAGAGCGAGGTCGAAGGGGGAGATCGCGGTGTGGATCGGCTCGGTGGTGAAGTGGGTGCCGGGCTGGTGGAAGTTCTGGAAGGCGAGCGCGACCTGGAAGAGGGGGTGGCGGGCGAGGGAGCGGTTGGGGTTGAGGGCTTCGACGAGGTGGTCGAAGGGGAGGTCTTGGTGGGTGTAGGCGTTGATGTTGGTGGTGCGGGTTTGGGTGAGGAGTTGG